>JALYMD010000207.1 GCA_030773875.1 Chloroflexota bacterium
CAGCGGGACCTGGGCAGCGCCTCATCCTGCTCGGGACCGTCCTCCCGTCATCCGCGACCCGGGAGCTCACCCCGGTCACCCCGAGCCCCTCCCCGCCGTCGGTAGCGAGCCGTCATCCTCGTCCGACCGCGTCTCCCTCCCGGACCCGTGCCCGTGTTGCCGGAGCGTTCCGAGGAGCCCGCGAGGCCACGACACCGTGTCGTGCAGCCCGGTCGGGAGGGCCTGCCGGCGCCTCCGAGTCCTCATCCGAGGAACAGACCACCGACCCACGCCAGAGCGGCGCTGCTTGTTGCGGCTGTCTTCCAGCGCAGTGACCACCCAGTCCGTATGGTGTGCCTGGCGATGCCTGCGTCGCCCGACCCTCATGATCCGACCGGATCAGATGAGCAGACATAACTTGTGGTAGACTTACCAGGTTATCGCTCCTGCCCCAATGTTGGGTTCCCCAAGTTCCCCTCCCTAGCGGCACAGTGCGTGTGACACAAGAGCGGGCCGGTCGTTAAACGACCGAACCCAGGGAAGCGCGTCGCCATCTCGTCGGTTCGACCTCTGTCGTCGGCTCGACCTCGCGCGACGCCCAACGACGAAACGAGGTACACCGCAATGTCTAGCAATAACCCCACCGACGCCCGCCCTGCGGCGAACGAGCAGTCGGAGGACGGTGCACAGAACCCAAACCTGCTTGAGGCTTGGGACGCCGGGGTGGTGTCCGAAGACATCCCCCTCGCGGAGGAGACGCGTCTCCCCGAGGCGACCGCCGACGAGGCTCCACTCCGAGCCGTGGCGGATGAGACAGCGAACGATCCAACTCCCACCGCCTCGCGGAACGCCGCGCCATACTCCGATGAGGAGTTCCGGCCCTCTGGCGCCCCGCTTGCCGCCGGTGCCGGCAACGGCAACGCGCGGACCGAGGCCGGCGAGCAGGAGTCGGTGAGCCGTCCGGCCACCTCCTCTCGCTCGGACCGCGACGCCCGACCGGATCGCGCCCCCCGGGCCGAGCGCGATCGCTCCGCCGACCGAGGCGACACCCGCCCGGCTCCCAACGCCCCAGTCGCGGCCACGGGACCGGCCGACGACGAGGAGATCGCCCCCAGCTTCGAGGACCTCGGGCTGAGCGGTGCCCTGCTCAAGAGCATCAAGGACGTCGGCTACGAGGAGCCGTCGCCCATCCAGCTGCGCACCATCCCGGTCCTTCTCGAAGGGCGGGACGTGATCGCGCAGGCCCAGACGGGTTCCGGTAAAACGGCTGCCTTCGGCCTCCCGATCATCGAGACCATCGACCCGCGCAACCGCCGCGTCCAGGCGCTGATCCTCTGCCCAACCCGCGAACTGGCAATTCAGGTCGCCGAGGCGCTGCACAAGTACGGCCGCCACAAGGAGGTGGAGACGCTGCCGATCTACGGCGGCCAGCCCTACGAGCGCCAGTTCCGTGGCCTCCAGCGCGGCGTCCAGATCGTGGTCGGCACGCCCGGCCGCGTGATGGACCACATGCGCCGCGGCACCCTGAACCTCGAGTCAGCCCGCTACTTCGTCCTCGACGAAGCCGACGAAATGCTGGACATGGGCTTCATCGAGGACATCGAGTGGATCCTCGAGCAGGTGCCCCAGGAGCGCCAGACCGCCCTCTTCTCCGCCACCATGCCGCCCCGGATCGTGGACCTCGCCCGCAGGCACATGCGGGACCCGGAAACCATCCGCATCGCTGGCAAGGAGATGACGGTCCCGGAGATCCGGCAGAGCTACTTCGAGGTGCCCCGGCCTCGCAAGGTGGACGCGCTGACCCGGATCCTGGACGCCGAGCAGCCCAGCTCTGCCATGATCTTCTGCCGCACCAAGCACGGCGTGGACGAACTCGGCGAGGCCCTGATGGCACGCGGCTACGCGGTCGAGACGCTCCACGGCGACCTCTCACAGGCCCAGCGCGACCGCGTGATGCGCCGCTTCCGGGGCGGCCAGGCCGATGTCCTGATCGCGACCGATGTCGCGGCCCGCGGTCTCGACATCCCGGACGTCTCCCACGTCGTCAACTACGACATCCCGGAAAGCGCCGAGGCTTACGTTCACCGCATCGGCCGCACCGGTCGTGCCGGAAAGTCGGGCGAGGCGATCACCCTGATCACCCCCAAGGAGAACCGCTGGCTGCGCCAGATTGAGCGGATCGTCCGCGCCCGCATCGAAGCCCGCCGCCTCCCGACCGCCGCCGATGTCGCCGAGCGTCGCCGCGAGGTGATGAAGGAGCACATCCTCGAGGTGCTCAAGGATCAGGACGCGATCGCGCCTTACCTGGACACCATCGAGGACTTGGCCGACGACCGCGACACGATGGAGGTCGCCGCCGCGATCCTCAAGCTCTACGCCGACGAGACCGGCCGTGGCACCACCGCCGAGACGATGGAGGACGACGTCGCGACCTACACCGCCGCGACGGGTGGCTTCCGGCGGGGTGACGGACCTCGGGGCGAGGCCGGCATGACCCGGCTCTTCCTGAACGTCGGTCGCAATCAGAACGTCCGGCCGCAGGACATCGTCGGCGCGATCGCCAACGAGGCCCGCATCCCGGGCAAGAGCATTGGCGCAATCGACATCCTCGACGCCTACACCTTCGTCGACATCCCGACCGAGTTTGCTGACCGGGTGCTTGAAGCGCTCCGCTCCACCGCCATCAAGGGCCGGCCAGTCAACGCCGAAGTTGCTCAGCCCGGCGGCGGACGCCCCGCCCGCGAGGACGGCGGCGGAGCCCAGAGCAGTCGCGGCGGGTTCCGTGGGGACCGGGACGGCTTCCGGGGTGATCGCGGTGGCTTCCGCGGGCCCCGCGAAGGCTTCCAGGACGCCCCGCCTCGCCGCGAAGATCGTCCCGGCCCGCCCCGGTTCAACCGCGACCGCGACGATGCCCGGGGCGGGTTCCCCCGCCGCTTCGACCGAGCGGAGGGTGGATCTGACCGCTCCGGCCCGCCCCGCTTCCGCTTCCGCCGCGAGGAAGGCGCTCGCGGCGGTGGCTTCGGTTCCCGGGGCGACGGCCACGGCTACTCCGCCGGTCCCAACCAGGGCGATGGCGGGCGCCAGCCGGGCGCCGGCGGGCGGGCGTTTGACCGCTCCCACAACCGCCCGGCACGTGATGTCCGCAGCGACGACGACCGCGGATAAACGGCCCGCTCGGGAGACCGCCGATTTCCTTGGTTCCCGTGCACGGGACCGTGTGGCGCTATACTCGCCGCACGGTCCCGTCTCGTCCAGGTGACACCGTCGCTTATCCAGCGAGGTTCGAACGAGGTGAGCCGTTTAGCGAAGCTCACCTCCACCGACCCACTACTGGCACGCTGACACGTGTCGTTCTCGGAGTCTATTGATGGCCGAGTGCCGAGCGACATGGATTTGAGGGACACATCACAAGAACCGACCCCGACACGGCCGGTCGACGCCGAGCCCCTGCATCAGACACCCAAGCTCTACGCCGTGGATATCCCAATCAGCCCGGCGCTCCTGTACCAACTTGGCCGGCGGACTCAGCATGAGGATGTCGAGGCCGGCGGCGTCTACGACGACAAGATTGCCGCCGTCGCCGTCTACGACCGTCCCTGGCTCAGCGCCAAGGACCCAGGTCCCGCACGCATCCTCGGCGTGATCTACCTCTCTACCCGCACCAACCGCGTCTACCGGATCGAAGTCAATCCGGAAACCGGCGCCACCATTGACGCCATCCTCAGCCACCTTGAGCATCTCACGAAACCGGAGGAATAGCCCGTCTTGCTCCCGGCAGGCCGGCAACACCTGCGGCCCCATCTTCTGATGTCGGCGGCCGCCGCGGTCAAACGGATGATCGGGTCCATCAGGAAGATCAGGTAGACGGCCGGTCCATGATTCGCGATTTGCCTTCGCCGTCGACGACCAAGACGCGGTCCGCGAAGCCGACAAAGAGACCGTGATCGACCACGCCGGGGGCCGCCTTCAGGTCACGCGCGAGGCTGGACGGGTCAGCGATGGGGGCCGTGACGCAGTCGAGCACGTAATGGCCTCCGTCGGAGACAAACGGAGTCGGATCGGCACCGGGAGCGTTGCTCTGGCGCAAGGTCGGGTCAAGGCCGAGGGCACGGAGGCGCGCAGCGGTCAGGTGCCAGCCGAAGGGAACCACTTCCACGGGGAGCGGCATCCGGGTACCGAGTTGACCGACCAACTTCTCGGCCGCGGCAACGATCAGATATCGGTCACAGGCCAGTGCCACCAGCTTCTCGTGTAGCAGCGCGCCGCCGCGCCCCTTCACCACGTCCAGCGAGGGGGCGATTTCGTCCGCCCCGTCAATCCCCAGATCGATGGCAGTTACCTCGTCCAAGGCCAGCAGCGGGATGCCCAACTCCTGCGCCAAGCGGGCCGTGCGCTCCGAGGTCGGCACACCCCGCACTCTCAGTCCGCTCTTGGCCCGTGCCCCGATCTCCCGGACCACCGCCTCAGCCGTCGAGCCCGAGCCGAGGCCGAGAGTCATCCCGTCCGCCACCTCGTCAACGGCACGGCGAGCGAGAACCGCAAGGCGGGTCGCGTCATCCACCAACGGAACCCGCGAACGGCGTCAACCGGGCCGCGGCCGCGCGATCGACGAGCCAGGTGAGGCGCCCATCTGTCGGCCGGATAACCTGTGAAGGCAGCTCGTCCACCTTCTCAGGACCTTCCAGTACCTCCGCGAGTGTCTCCGCCTTCTCGGCCCCCCCGATCAGAAAGATCACCTCCCGCCCGGCGTTGAGCACGGGCGGAGTCAACGTCAGACGTACCGCTCCAAGCTTGGGAACCACATGAGCCACCGCGAGCGCCTCCATCTCATGGATGGCCGCCGTGCCTGGAAAGAGCGAGGCGGTGTGGCCATCGTCGCCCATCCCGAGCAGGACGAGGTCAAAGCGCGGTACGCCGTCCGTCTGACCGAAGACGGTCCGGAGTTGGGTGGCGTACATGGTCGCGGCCGTCTCAGGGTCAAGCACCGTCGTCGGAAAGGGGTTGATCCGGCTCGGCGGAATCGGCACGTGATCGAGGAAGGTGCGCTTGGCAACCCCAGCATTGCCCTCCGGACTCTCTTCCGGCACCCAGCGCTCGTCGCCCCAGAAGACCTCCAGAGATTCCCAGGGGACGCGATCACGGAATGGCGGGATTGCTAGCAGCTCTCCCATCCTCTTCGGCGTCGATCCACCGGAGAGTGCCACGTAGGCCCGGCTCCGCGTCGCGACGGCCGCGGACGTGATCGCCGCGAAGGCGTCGGCAGCACCTAGGGCAAGAGCGTCGACATCGGTAAAGACACGGACTAGTCCACGAGGTCCGTAGTCCAACTCCTGGACAGGCAAGGACGTCTCAGTCATTCGGGCGTCTCTCCACCAGTTTCGGTCACGTCCCTCGACAGGAGTGATGCAACAAATGTGAGCGACTCCTCAAAGACGCGATCCCGGCCGAAGGCGTGCAACTCCGGTCCAAGCAGATTCGGGTCGTCTGGCTGCTCGGCGTAAACCATCCGGCTGACCGGAGGCATGTTCGGGGTCTCGCTCATCGTCGCCAGTCCGGCGTCATTGACACGCTCAACGGTGAATGTGCCAGGGGCATCGCCAACCGCGCGGAACGAAATAAGGCCGAGCCCCCGGTCGAAGGCGGGGT
>JALYMD010000208.1 GCA_030773875.1 Chloroflexota bacterium
ATCAGGTTCGCCACGAGATCAAGCAGGTAGTCGAGCACGATGCAGGCGTCGGGGAAGATCACCCGCTCCGTCGAGCTATGGCTGATGTCCCGCTCGTGCCAGAGCGCCACGTTTTCGAGAGCCGTCACCGCGTAGCCACGCAGGAGCCGCGCGAGGCCGGTCGCCCGCTCAGATTCGTGCGGATTGCGTTTGTGCGGCATCGCGGACGATCCCTGGTTGCCCGCCTCAAACGCCTCCTCGACCTCCCGCACCTCCGTCCGCTGCAGATGTCGAATCTCGACCGCCATCTTCTCGATGCTCGCACCGATGCCAGCGAGGGCATTCAGAAAGAAGGCATGCCGATCTCGCTGCACCACTTGCGTTGACGCTAGTGCGGCGGAAAGGCCCAGGGCGGCGCAAACCTCCTCCTCGAGATCAGGTGGCACATGTGCGTGAGTGCCGACTGCCCCAGAGATTTTGCCAACGGACATCTGCTCCCGAGCCAGGTCCAGTCGAGCTTGGTGCCGACGCAACTCGTCGTACCAGACCGCGAGCTTGAAACCAAACGTCGTAGGCTCGGCATGGATGCCGTGGGTCCTCCCGATTGTCAGCGTCTCTTTGTGGGCGACTGCCTGGGAGCCAACCACTCGCGTCAGGCGGTCAAGACCGGCGGCGAGGAGATCCCCTGCTTCCCGGACCTGCAAGGCCAGGGCCGTGTCGACCACGTCGGAGCTCGTGAGACCGAGGTGGATAAACCGCGACGCATCACCCACGCTCTCCCCGGTTGCTCGCAGAAAGGCGATAACGTCGTGGTCCGTTTCCCGCTCGATCTGGCGCATCCGCTCAAGGTCGCACGTCGCGGCCCGGATGGCTTCCATGGCCCAGTCCGGGATCCGGCCTCGGCGATGCCACGCCTCGCACACCGCGATTTCCACGGCGAGCCAGGTTTCGACCTTATGTGCGTCGCTCCAGATTCGCCCCATCTCCGGGCGCGTGTAGCGACTAATCATCGGAATTGCCTCTGACGCTTGGAGAACGAGATGAAAGTCGACATGGTTGGAGTATAGCTGAGGTAGTTGCCAGTGCCGTCCCCAGTCGGTAGACTGAACGGACGGACGGACTTGAAGGCCGGGCAGGAATTCAAGGGATAACTGGGACGAGATTCTTTCCAGCGCCAGGACTCGCGCGGAGGTTGCGAGTCGACGAGGTGGAAGCCGATCGAACTATTCGGCGGATGGCTTCCCGGCAGGCACAGCCGTGATGGCCGGCACAAACCGGCGGGGTGACCCGCCGACAAACTCCGGCTGAGGTGCCAACATCCCCTTGATCCTTCTCCCCATACCGACGACCTCCGTCCCTTGTGCCCGTCACGCTTTCCTTGGCCACCATGTCCCTACCTAGGCCTCCGGCCGGTAGATTAGCGATTGGCGGCCGGTAATGCGTGGTTTGATTCTCGTCACGCGTCGGCGACGGCCCGGCCGCCGTCGTCGTCCCCATCCCTGGAGGTCAAGGCCCCCATGTGCGGCATCTTTGGCTACGTCGGCGAAGAACGCGAAATCGGCAGCGAAGTCTTAGCAGCCTTGCGAACCCTTGAATACCGCGGCTACGACTCCTGGGGCGTCGCCGTTGGGGTGGACGGTCAGATCGGCGTCGAGAAGCGGACCGGCAAGATTGCCTCTGCCCATGTCGACTTCCCGGCATCCCCCATCGCCTTCGGGCACACCCGATGGGCGACGCATGGCGGAGTCACTGACGCCAACGCGCACCCACACCTCGATTGCGATGGCCGTCTCGCTGTCATCCACAATGGCATTGTCGAGAATTTTCGCCCGCTGCGAGCTAGCCTCCTCGCCCGCGGTCACCACTTTGTCTCGGAGACCGACAGCGAGGTGATCGCTCACCTTCTCGAGGAAGAACTTCCACGGGCCGACGGAGATCTCGCGGCCGCCCTCTCCTCGGTTGTCGGGAAACTGGAAGGGCTCAATGCGGTCATCGCGATGGACGTGCGCAGCCGGACACTCGCGGCGGCGAAGAACGTGTCACCGCTTGTGGTTGGGGAGGGTGCCCGGGGGGCGTCCATCGCCTCCGACGGCCTTGCCCTCCAGGGCCACGCGGACCGCGTCCTCTATCTGGAGGACCACCATCTCGTTCGCTTGAGCCCTGACGGCATCACTCTTTACGACCGGCGCTCGATGTCCGAGCTCCCGGCAGAGTTCGCCCCGCTGGTCCTTCAATCCGGGGAAACAGGCCTCGGTGCTTTTCCGCACTTCATGGCGAAGGAGATGGCCGAGCAGCCGGACGTGCTTGAACGCCTGGTCGCGGAAGCGAACGGCCAAATCCAGGATCTTGCTGCTGCCATTCGCGACTCCTACGGCGCGTTCCTCGTCGGCTGCGGCACGGCATCTTACGCCGCGCTGACAGGGGCCTATCTCTTCAGCCGCATCGCCGCCAAGCACGTGAACTTCACGGTCGGGTCCGAGTTCAAGTATCACGAGCACTTTCTGATGGACAGCAGTCTGGTCATTGCGCTCTCCCAAAGCGGGGAGACGGTCGACATCATTGAGGCCATGCTGGCAGCCCGCCGCCGCGGTGCTCGCCTGGGCGCCCTCGTCAACGTCCCCCGCTCGACACTGGACCGCATGGTGGATCTCCGGGTCCACCTTGGGGCCGGCCCCGAGCAGTGTGTCCTCTCCACCAAGGCCTACACCGCCAAAGTCGCGGTGCTCTTGCTGACCGCCCACGCGCTCGTCGGCTCCCTCGAGAAGGGGAAGGAGGAGGTTCTCGCTGCCGCCGCTGGCCTTAGAGAGATGCTGTCGGATGAGTGGGTGTCACGGGTGCGGGAGGTCGCTCGCCGGATCCACCGCGAGGAGCATCTCTTCGTGATCGGTCGGGGACTGGCATTCCCGACGGCGCTTGAAGCGGCGCTCAAGATCAAAGAGGTCAGCTACATCCATGCTGAGGGCTTCGCTGGCGGCGAACTGAAGCATGGGGTCATCGCCCTGGTGGCCCCTGGAACTCCCTGCGTGGTCTATGCGCCATCGGACGAGACGCGGGCTGACATCCTCTCTGGGGCAATGGAACTCAAGAGCCGCGGCGGTTACATGATCGGGATAGGACCCGAGCCTGACCCGGTGTTCGATGTCCACCTGCCTACGCCTGATGTTGGCGACGCCGCGCCTCTGGTCAACGCCCTCCCGGCCCAGATGCTGGGCTATCATGCGGCCCTGCTTCGCGGTAACGACCCAGACAAGCCGCGCAACCTTGCGAAGAGTGTCACCGTCAAGTGAGTCCTGAGTCCCCCCTTGGTTGACTGGGTGGCGGAGCCGATGGCCGCTACGTTCGTCGACACCCATGCCCACCTGGACGATCCGGCGTTCGATGCGGATCGAGATGTAGTCATCGACCGCGCCGTCCAGGCGGGCGTGGCTTTGGTGGTAAATATCGGGTACCGCCCTCGTCGCTGGACGACGACCGGCGCTCTTGCATCCGCCTCACCGCGGGTTTCGGCAGTCCTCGGGCTTCATCCCCAACACGCCGACGAGTTCACACCTTCGACGTGTGATGAACTTGAGCAATGCATCGTTGAGGTTGAGGCATGCGCGGTCGGCGAGATTGGGCTGGACTACTTCCGCCCTGGCCCGGCACCAGCCGTCCAACGCCACGCCTTTGAGCAGCAGCTGCTTCTCGCGGAGCGTCTCTCGCTGCCCGTCATCATCCATCAACGAGCGGCCGAGGCGGATTGTCTTGAAATCCTCCAGGGCGCTCCGCCATCTCTCCGCTTCGTGCTCCATAGCTTTGAGGGCAGTGAAAGGCTTGCCACGTGGGGCCTGAACCACGGGCACTACTTTGGGGTCGGCGGACTCATGACCCGGGTTGGATCCAACGACCTTCGCAGGATTCTCGCCGAACTTCCGTTAGAGCGTCTGATTCTAGAGACCGACGCACCGTATCTCGTGCCAGCCCGGGTTAAGGATCGGCGCAATGTTCCGGCAAACATCCCGGTCATTGCGCGTCACCTGGCTGAACTCCGGGGAGCCGACTTGGAGACAATCGGATCGGCGACGACCATGAATGCGGTCGCTGCCCTGGGTCTGCGCATTCCGCCCCTCTCTCACCAAACCGATCGGCCGGACCGCGTCGTGCTGCCATGAGCCAGAACCTGAAGACCGTTCTCTTGGCCACGACAAACGCCGGCAAACGGGCGGAGTTTCGACGCCTTCTACCGCCGGATATTCAAGTGCTGACCCTGGACGATCTCGGTCTGACGCTCCCTCCGGAGGACGGCACAACCTTTGCGGAAACAGCGTCAGCGAAGGCGCGCTTTGCGGCGGGTCGTGCGGCCATGCTCGCCATCGCGGACGACTCAGGTCTCGAGGTAGACGCTCTTGGCGGTGCGCCCGGACTCCACTCGGCCCGCTACGCTGGCGATGGGGCGTCCGACGTGTCAAACCGGGAGAAACTGCTGACTGCATTGCGCGACGTTCCCGACCCCGAGCGGACAGCTCGGTTCCGATGCGCCGTAGCAATGGCCGATGCATCCGGGTTGGTAGCGGTGGCTGAAGGAACCTGTGAAGGGGTTATCACGACGTCGCCCGTTGGGGAACATGGCTTCGGCTATGACCCGCTCTTCCGCCTCTCGTGCGGGCGGACGATGGCGGAGTTATTGCCAGAAGAGAAGAACCAGATCAGCCATCGAGCGAAGGCGTACCAAGCTGTGTTACCCGCCCTGCTTTCCATGCTCGCTCCCACCACTGATCCGCGCCATGGCGGGTCGCGATGATCCCCTCCTTGATTGAGTCGCCACCGCGCCGCCTAGCCTCCCTTCCAGGTTCAATCGAGGAATGGCAGGCCGGGGTCATGCGGCGGCAGCTGCTTCCGGTGATTGCGGTCGCCGGCTCCCGCGGCAAGAGCACCGTCGTCCGTCTCCTGGACGCCATCTTCG
>JALYMD010000209.1 GCA_030773875.1 Chloroflexota bacterium
ACCATCGGCCAGGAGTGGCTCGAAGTAGTCGGGCCGGGTGGTGTCGGGGATGTGGTAGAGCGTCTCATATACGACGTTCATTGCCGCGCTGTGATTGGGTTCGTAGAAGTAGGCCGGGTCAAGGCTCAGCCAGAGGCCACCAGAGGACATGTTGTCGGCCAGAATGAGGGTGGAGGTGTCCGCCTGGAACGACCCAGTCCAGGAGGGTGCGGCGCTCCCGGGGGCCGACGCGGCGGAGGCAGTGAGAACCGTGGAAATCGCGGGCACCGAGAGCCCAAGCGCCACCGCTTGCTGAAGGAACCGGCGCCGGCTAAGGGTCCCGGCAGCGATTTGGCGGACGAAATCTCTCGTTAGTTCGTCGGTCATGGTGTCTCCTTGCTCCTACTTGGCTGTTGCGAATCCTGGCCGCGCTCGGGCCCCTCCCGGACGGTTCCAGGCAGCCAGGGCTCCTGCCCGGCTTGATCCTTTGCCGAACAGCCCGGGTTGCACGGCACTTGCGGTTGATCCGAAGTCCTGGCATCTTGCGGGGAGCGCAGCAGGGCGTCAAGAGGGGCGACTTGGCGTTACTCGGCACGGTGATCTGCCGTCCGGGAGCTGGTGCTTCGGGGGGCGAACAAGCTTGGCGGCGGTTCGACTGTCGCAATCTGCCGTACCGGAGGAGGATCGCCGTAGAGGCGAGGAGGGGGTTGGATGATCCGTTTCATACCGACGATCGCTGTCCTGGTCTGCTTTGCGCTTGGCGCACCCGTCGCTGCCCGCGCCAAGGAGGCCACGCCAGCGGCTGTCGCCGGCCAGTGCACCGTTGAAACTCGTGACCTGCTGCCCCTGTTCCGGGAGATTGCCGGCACACCAGAAGCAAGCCCCGAGGCGGCCACTGCCGATCCCACGCCTCCCACCGGTATTCCCGCGGACGAGGCTACCGTCACCGCGGTAACAGCGACCGTCAACGAGTTGGTCGCCTGCGTCAACGCCGGATACCAGTTCCGCTGGCTCTTCTTGTTCACAGACGAGTATTTACGAGAGAGGTTGGCGGGTGTCGTCGGCAACGTCGATCCGGCTGACTTGCCAGCGATCGCAGCGGCCGCGGAGGCGGAACTGGGACCAGCGACACCCACTGCCGGAGCGGATCAGACAGTCGTGCAGGAGATCCGGGACGTTCAGGTGTTGGCTGACGCCCGGGTTGTAGCCACCGTCGTTGGCGGGAGTGTCGGCAACGCGCAGCCCGCCCCCCCGGCCTACTTCATTTTCGTCCGCAGCGGCGATCGCTTCTTGATCGACCACATCATCCGTAGCCAGTCCCAGGCGACGCCACCGGCATAGGCCGTTTCTCTCCGTTGCGTGGGTCCGATCGAGCCGCGGCCGCGTCAGGAGCCAAGCCGCGGCTCGGTCGGACCATCTCCATCTTCGGTGTCACTGTCTGGCCGTCAGCGACCCGGCTTACCCGGAAGGCGCAGGAGTTACCCGACGCAACGCGATTCGCACCTGGTGGCGACCAACGGTGATCTGGTCACGATACGCGCCGTCTTCTCCTGTCGCCCCGCCCGGGCCCTCGGTGGCTTCGGGTTCGACGGCATCGGAGACGCCGAGGGTTTCGGTCGGCTCAATGCCTACCGCCAAAGTCTCAGCGGCGACGTAAGGAGCATGGCTCGTTAGAGCGCCCACGATCTCTGGGTCGGCGTCGTAGGCAACAACAATCTTGTCCTCGATCCGATACCCCGCGCTCTTCCGAGCGTCTTGAACACCCCGCACGAAGTCCCGGACGAACCCTTCCTCGATTAGTTCCGGCGTCAGCGACGTGTCCAGGACCACGGTGGCCATGGAACCCTGTGCCGCGGCATAGCCGGATCGCTTTTTCAGATCCACCAGGATTTCGGCCGGCGTCAGCACCACAACCGCTTCGTCGGGCAACGTGAGCGAGACATCCTGTCCATCAGTGACGCATCCGGCGACTAGGGCCGGGTCTTCGTTGGCCAGCGCCTGCCGAATCGGGCCGAGACGCTTGCCGTACTTGGGGCCAAGAACGCTCAGGTTGGGGCGGATGTCGTACGAGACGACATCCCCGAGATCAGTCAGGGGCCGCGCGTCCTTGACGTTCAGTTCGTCAAGCACCTGATCTTTGAGGCGCAGGACGGCATCCATGGTGGAAGCACCCCGAGCGTAGACCAGGATCGCTGGCAGCGGTTGACGGACTTTGATCCCGGCCTCGGTGCGCGCAGAACGGCCGAGGCGGACGACCTCCAGCACGGCGGCCATGTCTGAGGAGAGTCCGGCATCGATGGCCGCTGGATCGGCGTCCGGGTAGTCGGTGAGGTGGACTGACCTCGTTGCCGATTGGTCGATCGAGTGGACAAGGTTCTGATACATCGCATCGGCCAAGAAGGGGACGAAGGGAGCCAGGACACGGGAGAGCGTCGTGAGGCACTCGTACAGCGTGACGTAGGCGGCAGCCTTGTCCCGGTCACTTTCGGGCTTCCAGAAGCGCCTTCGGTTCCGGCGGATGTACCAATTGGAAAGCTCCTCGACCACAAAGCTCTCAAGTTCCCACGCCGCACTGTCCGGGTCGTAGGCCTCCAGGCGCTCCCTCGTGTGAGCCACCACCTGGTTGAGGCGGGAGACGATCCAGCGGTCTAAAAGAGACCGCTCTTCGAGCGGGATGGCGTTGCTGGGAGCGGTCGGGTCAAATCCATCAATGCGGGCATAGGTCGTGAAGAACGAGTAGGAGTTCCAGAGCGGCAGGATGAAACGTCGGCGGACCTCGTCCGTGACGTTGTAGCCGAAGTTGACGTTGGCGCTCGGATTGACGGTGCAGAAGAGCCAGCGGATGACGTCGACGCCGATCTGATCGGCCGCGTCGTCGAGCCAGATCGCGTTGCCCTTACTCTTATGCATCTCCTCGCCGCGCTCGTCACGCATCAGCGCGTAGGAGAAGACGGTCTTGAAGGGTGGCCGGCCGACGAGGGCCGTGCTCTGGGCGAGCAGGGAGTAGAACCAGTTGCGGAACTGACCGGGAAAACTCTCGCTAATGAGGTCGGCCGGGAACCACTCCTCCCAGTAAGCGCGGTCGTGCCGGTAGTTAAGTGTCGAGAATGCGACGATGCCTGCATCCAGCCAAGGGTTACCCACGTCCTTGATCCGGCTGATGGGCTCCCCGCACTGGGTGCAGGCGATCTTGACGGCGTCGACCCAGGGCCGATGGGGGCTGTGGCCCTCGAACTCTTCCCAGCCGGCGATCGCTCGCTCCTTCAACTCCGTTTCGCTGCCGATGACTTCGAAGTTCCCGCAGGCGGCGCATTCGTAGATGGGGAGGGCAAGCCCCCAATAGCGCTTCTTCGAGATCATCCAGTCGTCCATGTGACCGAGCCAGTCGAGTTCCCGATCCTGTCCGAAGCCGGGGATCCAGGTGATCTGGCGGGTCACGTCCATCATGGGCTGACGCAGGTCGTCCATGGCGATGAACCATTCGTCGACCAGCCGGAAAACCAGATCGGTGCCGCATCGCCAGCAGACGGGGTAGCGGTGCTTGTACTGCTCCGCCCGGTAGTGCCGCCCCTTCTCCTCCAGGCTCTTGACGATCGGGTTCGCCACCTCGTGGACGTACCGGCCCGTGAGCCAGTCAAACCCGTCCACGTAGACGCCGAACTCATTGATCGGCGCCACCACGGGCAGATCGTGCTCCTTGGAGAGCGCGAAGTCCTCCTTGCCGCAGCCCGGGGCGATGTGAACGATGCCTGTCCCTTCGGCCGCGTTGACCTCGTTCCAAGGAATGACGCGGTGGATGATGCCCTGCTCCGCGGGCAGCTCGTCGAACGGCCCCTGGTAGGCCCAGCCGAGCATCTCCCGTCCCGTGACCTCATCCGTGACCTCGTAGGGACCCCGTAGGGCATTCGCGGCGGCGTCCTTTGCCACATAGTAGGCGGCGCCATCCTGCTCAGCGCGCACATAGGTCAATTCTGGGTGCACAGCGGCGGCGACGTTGGCGGCAAGCGTCCAGGGTGTCGTGGTCCACGCTAGCAGGTAGGTGTTCTCCCGGCCGAGGAGCGGAAAGCGGACAAAGACGGAGAGGTGGGTCCGCTCCTGGTAGCCCTCAGTGACGATTTCGTGCTCGGAGAGGCCGGTCCCGCAGCGGGGGCACCAGGGCATCACGTCGTGCCCCTTGTAGACCCAGCCCTTCTCGTGGCACGTCTTCAAGAAGTGCCAGATGGTGTAGTTATTCTCGTCGGACATCGTGTAATAGGAGTTGTCCCAGTCCATCCAGTAGCCGAGCCGGATGGACTGCTCCGTCTGCCGAGCGGCGTACTTCCAGACCCGCTCTTTGCACCGCTGCACGAACTCGGCGATGCCGAAGGCTTCGATGTCCCGCTTGCTCTTGAGCCCGAGCTCCTTTTCGACCTCGACCTCAACCCAGAGCCCCTGGCAGTCGAACCCGTTCTGGAACCGCTGCTTCTTCCCGATCATGTTGTGGTAGCGCTGGAAGAGATCCTTATACGTTCGGCCCCAGGCGTGGTGGACGCCCATCGGATTGTTGGCAGTGATGGGGCCATCGAGGAAGGAAAAGCGGGTCGAGGAGGCGTCGTTGCGGTGGAGGTACTCCTCCACGGTCGCTTCAGCTTCCCAGCGCGCGAGTGTCTCGCGCTCCATCGTGGGGAAGTCGACCTTGGCGGGAACTTCGGAGAAGGTGGCCATCGGGATGTCTGCTCCTGCTCTGCCGTAGATGCCGAAGAGATGACAAAAAGCCCGTCCTCGACTGAGGACGGGCGAACCCGCGGTACCACCTCGATTGGCCGGCGCCAGCCGAACCCACTCGGTCGCGCCGCCGCCCGTCCAGCAAGACGGGCAGGGCGCGGGTCGCGGTAACGGGCGACGAGGTCGGTCGCGCCTAATGGACGGGGGGACCCGCTGTTCGGGCGACGGCTCGGGAACGATGTCCGACCGCGGCGCTGGTGACCCGGCTTCCATCACCCCGGGTTTGCTGGGCGGCGCGCGCAGCCGGCGCGGTTTCCGTCGCGGCCGGTGCCATTCTTCTGGTGCCACGACGCCAATCACGCCGGGCTGGAGCAAAAGTATAGCGATCTGCGACGGAGTGCGACTACCCGACCGCGTAATCCGGCAGTGATCGCTTGCCGCCATCTGCGATCGGAGAGAGGGTGTCAGCACCGGCTGTCGCTATTCCGGATCATCCTCTCCACGACCTCGGGTTGGTTGGAGATGATGCCGTCGACCCGGAGGGCGATCGCCCTCCGGATGTCAGCTTCGTCGTCCACGGTCCAGAGGTTGACGCGGTTCCCAGTACCGTGGACGACCTCGATGAGCGCTGAGGACGCGACCTGGTGGTGGAGCATCGTCTCCGTCGCCCCAGCGGCGCGCATGGCAGGAACGATCAGGCGCGGCAAGAGGGCACGGAGCCCGACGCGAATCACCTGGCGGCCAGGGTGGGTGGGGAAACTACTCGCAAGGTGACCGGTCGAGAGACCCAGACGCATCGTTGGGAAGGTAGCCCGGAGGCGTCGGAGGGTGAGCGCGTGGGTACTTGAGAGCGACGATAGGGCGGCGAGCCCGTGGCGGCGAATCGTCTCCGCCAACTCCGCCTCGTATCCAGGCCCCTTGACATCGATCAGGAGCGGTGCACGCCCCTTGGCCATCTCCGCGAGTTCGTCGAGCAGCAGCAGCCCGGGGAGAGACGCCCTCAACTCGCCGGTCGATAGGCTGCGGACCAGACTGCGCTGGCCACCTGGGCCGCGGATGCGCTCATCATGTACCAGGACCAGGTCGCCGTCCCGGGATCGTTGGACGTCACACTCGATCCGATCCACCCCTGAGGCGAGGGCCTGTTCCATCGCCTGGAGGCTGTTGCTGACGCCATCTGTACGGGCGCCGGCGTGCGCCACGATCTCGGGGCTCCGGCGGGAACTGGGCTTGGTCATTACGTCGCTACGCTGTGACCGAGGGGCGGAGGAGGAGGCGCAACGATGCGCAGGGCCGCGCTTCTCATCTCGAATGTGATGGGGGTGGTGCCAAGATCATGGGAGTCGGCTCGGCAGGGGAGGGGATGGACACTTTCGACCCGGACGCGGGACGATCGGTAGGTCGAGACCTTCGGCGAATAGCGACGGCGCCCAAAAGCGATCTTCCAGAAGTGGAGCACCAACTCCATCTTGGAGAAGCCGCGGAAAACCCTGACATCGAACAACCCGTCATCCAATCGCGCGCTCGGGGCGATCGTGAAGCCGATACCGGTGTAGGGCCCGTTCGCGACCGTGACCATCAGCGCCCGCGTCCTCACGACGCGATCGTCTAGATGAAGTGTCATCCGGGCCGGTCGATACCGGAGCATGACCCAAATGCCGCGCAGGATGGACCCGTACTCCCCGTCACCGAATCGCTGGCCTTCTCGGAAGATGGCGGCATTGAGCCCAACTGATCCCGCCTCGAAGAAGAGTTGGTCGTTGGCTTCCCCAACGTCGATGGTACGCACGACGAACTGTTTGAGGGTCGCGGCCGCAGCCTCCAGATCTCGGGGCAGGTCCAGCATCCGGGGAATGTTCATGATGCTGCCGATGGGCAAGACCCCGAGGGCTGTCTGCGTGTCGAGAAGCTGACAGGCGATCAACCCAATGGTGCCGTCACCACCTGCCGCCACCACGACATCGTAGTGTCCCTCCACGGCGTCCCGTGCCGCCTGGACGCCCGCCTCTTCGGTCTCGGTCACCACCAGGTCGTGTTCGAG
>JALYMD010000210.1 GCA_030773875.1 Chloroflexota bacterium
GATTGGGGGTGGGCTGTTCACAAGGGGGAGCTCGCTCATCGCATCCCACACTCTCACCACCACCCGCCGCGCTCCCCTGACCACGGACCGGGCCGACCTCTTCTCCAGAGGCGCAGACAGGGCCACCGAGTAAGGTCTTTCTTCAGTGATACAATAAAACCAGCACCGTTAGACGCGCATGGCCTTATTAGATTTCACCGACCTGGAACGACAGAAGAACGTCACCCTGACCATCCCCAACGGCCAAGAGCTCGCCAACAAGATCGCCAAGGGCATCGTCTCCTGGGCGGAGCGGCGCAGCGGCTACAGCTTCGCGGCTGGACCCCGGACGGATTACTTCGATCAGGGCGGCAGCGTCTTTCAGCTGAAGACCCCGGTCAACGTGTCCGGCGTGAGCGTCGCGCTCTACAACAGCCTCTCCGGCGCCTACGACGCCTACCCCTACGGCGTGCGGGCCAGCGTCACCGGCGAGGTGCGCCTGGACTCCCCCGTCTCGGCAGGTTTCCAGGCTGTCCGTATCAGCTACACGGCCGGCTGGACGGACCTGCAATTCCGCGACACGGCGCTGCACGGGGCACTCTCGGAGCTGTTGGCCCAAAAGTTTGACGCGACGCAGAGCGGCTCCCAAACCCTGAAGTCCGTGTCCGTGGGCTCCTACCGGGAGGAGTACGCGCTCCAGAGCCAGGAAATCCCGGCGGATGTGATGGAGGTCGTCGACTCGTACCGCCGCGTCGTCGTGTTTTGAATCATGCAATTACCAACGAATAAGACCTTCAACCTCACTCGCCGCGGCGTTGCCAACACGCTCACCAACCTCAACGCCTTCTGCGTGCCGGCGCGGCCAGAAATCATCGCCCTGCAGGACGTGCCGGCCACCAAGGCGTTTGAGATTACTTTCGATGGGCCGGTGGACGTGCGGGAACAGGACGTCCTCGTCAGCCAAACCGACGCCACTGATTCCTTCCGAGTGCGTGGGATGAGCAAGTACCTGACGCCTCGGCTGGCCCATACCGCCGTGGTAGCCGAAGGTCTCTGGGGGACCGAGTGATGGCGATGACGTATGAGGTCTCCATTCCCCAGCTGCCGGTCCTGCGCGAGTCGTTTTCTAGGGGCGCCGGTGTGGCGACCATTAACGCCACCAGCAGAGCGATTAACAAGTCTTTGGTCGTGATGCAGTCGACCGCTAAGCAGCGTGTGCCGGTGGACTCGGGCCGGCTGCGCGGCTCCATCCAGATCGACATTGCCAAGCGCCACGGCAACGTTTTGCAAGGCTCGGTCTACACCAACGTTCAGTACGCCGGCTGGCAGGAGGCGGGAACGGGTATCTACGGACCGCTCAAGCGCGAAATCACGCCCAAGACCAAGCCCTACCTCAAGTTCAAGGTCGGCGGCCGCTGGGTCACGACCAGGAGTGTCAAAGGGGTCAGGCCCCGCTGGTACTTCCGCTCCGCCGTCGAGGAGAACCGAGGACGGGTCTACGGCTTTTTTGAAGAAGCGGCCGAGGAGGTCGTCGCGCACCTGGCGCGGCGGGGCGCATGAGCACCACCCGCCAGAACATCCGGGCCGCGCTCTACGGGCTGATTGACGGCATCACGATTACCGACATCGTGGCGACGGGTTGGGCGGAGAGGCATCGGCATCTGCCGAAAGACGTTCGCAACTACCCGGCGTTCGCCGTCACCCCGACTCGGGACGAAGAAGGCAACCTCGACTCGCACACGGACGACCTGACCCTCACCTACGCCGTCCAGATTGTCGACTCCTGGGAAGACGCCTCCGACGCGGAAGACCGGCTTGACCGCCTGGTCGACCGCATCACCGACACGGTGCGGCGGCAAAAGCGCAGCCTGACCCGGATCGGCGGCGCCTACACCCTCGGCACCATTGCCGGTGACTGGGGCGCGGACGCGGCGCGGGGAGAGCGTTGGTATCAGCTGAACATCGACGTCAAAGTCACAGAAGAACTCGTCTAAGGAGGACGCTACTTATGGCAAAAGCTAAGGACACCACCAATCAAGAGCAAGAACCACAGCCGGACACGGCACCGTTGGCCACGGACCACTACTACTTCCCCAACATCGGCGTGGGGCAACCCTATGCGGTCGAAGCAAAGAATGAAGAGGAGGCCATGCGCCTCAACCAGAAATATTTGGCAGCATCTTCTGAGG
>JALYMD010000211.1 GCA_030773875.1 Chloroflexota bacterium
GAGGTGGAGGAGAACCTCACGGCCGGCAAGTCCTTCGTGGTCCGCTTCGCGACGCCCCTGGAAGGCGAGACGCGCATCGTGGATCTGCTGCGCGGCGAGATCGTCTACCAGAACGGGAACCTGGAAGACCTAGTGCTCCTGAAGTCGGACGGCTTCCCCACCTACCACCTCGCCAACGTGGTCGACGACCACCTGATGGCGATCACCCACATCATGCGCGGCGACGAGTGGATCTCGACCGCGCCCCTGCACGTCCTGCTCTATAGGGCGTTCGGGTGGGAAGTCCCGGCCCTGGCCCACATGCCGCTTATCCTGGCCCCCGGCGGCGGCAAACTCTCCAAGCGGCACGGCTCCACCGCGATGGAGGAGTTCCGGGCCCAGGGGTACCTGCCAGAGGCCCTGATGAACTACCTGGCTCTGCTCGGTTGGAGCTACGACGGTCAGACGGAGATCTTCTCCCCCGAGGATCTGCTTGAGAAGTTCACCCTGGAGCGGGTCAGCCCCTCGCCGGCCACGTTTGACTATGCCAAGCTGCGCTGGTTCAACGCCCACTACATCAACCACGTCCTGACCCTGGACGACCTCGCGGCTCGTGTCGTCCCGTTCCTGGCCGCGGCTGGTCTGGTCGATCCCGGCGCATCCGATCCCGCCCACGCGGACTATCCCCTGGTCCGGGACGCGACCGCGCTGCTCAAGGACCGCCTGGAGACCCTAGCGGACGCGCCGAACCTGATGCGCTCCTTCCTGCAGGACGAGCTGGAGCCGTACGACCCGACCCTGCTCGTGCCCAAGAAGATGGGCGTCCTGGAAACCCTCGATGCCCTCGTGGCCGTCGAGCGGGTGCTGGACGACGGTCTGGACGTGGCCGACGAGGCGGCGGCGGAGGCCCGGCTGCGGGGACTCGCCGAGGAGTTGGGCCTCAAGGCCGGACAGCTCTTCATGCCGATCCGCGTCGCGGTCACGGGCCGGACTCAGTCCCCGGGCCTCTTCGAGACGCTGCGGGTCACGGGCACAGTGCGCTGTCGAGAACGCATCGCCGCTGCGATCGCCCTGCTTCGGGACCACGGCGACGAAACCCTGACGGCCGACTAGGGACCGGGTGGCCGCCCGGTCCCCTCGCCCGGCAGTCGCCCGATTGGCCGCTACAGGCGGTGCTCTAGGCCCGTAGTCGCGCCCACGCCGCCGGTCGGTACGGTTCCCCCGCGCTCCAAGTGGTAGGGGACGCTGGTGACGACAGTGCTCGGACGGAAGAGTAGCGCCGCCTTGATCCGCAGGGCCGTCTGGTTGTGCAGCAGTTGCTCCCACCAATGGCGGGCAATGAACTCGGGCAGGATCACCGTGATCGTGTCATCCGGGCGCTGCTTGTCGATCTCGTCGATGTAGTGCAGCAGCGGCCCGACCAGCGACCGGTACGGGGATTCGATGATCACCAGCGGTACGTCGGTGCCCAACTCGGTCCAGGCCTGGCGCATCGCCTCGATCTCCGCCTCGTCGTCGGTGATGTGGACGGCGCTGACGTTGTCGGAGATAGAGCGGGCGTAGGCTAGGGTTTGCCGGGCGACGCGGTTGACCGCTGCCACCGGCACGATCACGGTGTGTTGGATCTCGCTCGGGTCGAGCGGGGTCTGCGCGGCCAGTTCGCCTGCCGCGGTCTGGTAGTGGCGGTGGATCGCCCGGAACATGGCGATTAGGATCGGGATCAGCGCGATCACAACCCAAGCGCCCTTGCGGAAATTGGATACCCCGACGACGAGTGTCACGATCCCGGTGGCGGTAGCGCCGACGATGTTGATCGCCAATCCGCGCTGCCACCCCGTCTCTTTGAGTCGGAGCCACCGCGAGATCATGCCGCTTTGGGAGAGCGTGAATGCCGTGAAGACGCCGACCGCGTAGAGCGGAATCATGCGGCTGGTCTCGGCACCGAAGCCCGCCAGCATGGTTCCCGAAAGAATGCCCAGGGTCACGATCCCGGTGGTGAACGCAAGGCGGTCGCCCCGGAAGGTGAACTGACGCGGCAGGTAGCGGTCCCGGGCCAGAAAGAATGCCAGCCGTGGGAAGTCGGAGTAGGCCGTATTGGCTGCCAGGATCAGAATCGCCAGCGTCGCGAACTGGATGTAGTAATAGGCTAGATTCTCGCCGCCAAAGACCACCCGCGCGATCTGGGAAACGACGGTTTCGTATCCACCGGGGTGGTTGGCCTCCAGCGGCACCACGCCGGACTGGTGGGCCAGGAAGGTGATTCCCGAGAACATGACCGCGAGGATCGCGATCATCCAGGTCAGGGTGGCACGGGCGTTCTTCCATTCGGGAGGCTGGAAGGCTGGCACGCCGTCGGAGATGGCCTCAACGCCGGTCAGTGCTGCGCACCCAGAGCTGAACGCCCGCAGGATGAGGAAGAGCCCGAGCGAGCCGGTGGCGCCTGAAAGTGCCTCGCCGACTGGCGCGACGGGCTCGCGAGCGTCGAACCCCTCGCCCGCGGTGCGAAGGATCCCCACCGCCAGAAGAGCGAAGATGCCGACTAGGAATAGGTAGGTCGGGACGGCGAAGATGCTGCCCGACTCACGGATGCCCCGCAGGTTGAGCAGCGTGACGAGGAGAATGAACCCGAGACCGAGGGCGACCCGGTGGCTATGAAGCTCCGGCAGGGCCGAGACGAGCGCTGCTACACCGGCCGCGATGCTGACCGCGACGGTCACCACGTAACCGAACAGGAGGGCTGCGCCTGCGACTAGGGCAGGCAACTCGCCGAGGTTGTCCTTGGCGACGATGTAGCTCCCGCCGCCGGCCGGATAGGCCTTGATCGTTTGCCGGTAGGAGATGCCAACAAAGAGCAGGAGCACGACGATCGCCGCGCCGATATGCAAGCTGTACGTCAACGCGCCGAGTCCAGCCAGCAACAGGACGTGCAGGATTTCCTCTGTCGCGTATGCGACAGAGGAGAGCGCATCTGAGGAGAGCACCGCTAGCGCCTTCACCTTGGTCAGGCGCTCGTGGGCCGCCGCAGCGGTGGAGAGCGGGGCACCGATGACAACCCGCTTGACCCGTCCAAAGGCACGCCCAGCTGGACCCCGCGCCGCCATCGCCTCTTCCGTGGCCACGAGATGACCGGGGCCGGCACGCTGGAAGTCCTCGCTCTGTTGACGAACGACCCGGACGTAGCGGTCGCCGGGGTGGGTGCCCTTGAGCCGTTGCTTGCCTACCAGGTCTGGCTGGACTTTCGGTCCCCCCATGCGGGGAGCGCGGACCATGCGGGCTCGGCTTAAGCTCGCATCCTGAGCGCTTGAGTTCGGGCGACTTGGCTGAGCAGCGGGGTCACCGGGATTTGGGCCGTTCAGCCAGCCCAAGCCTAGATCGGGGGGAACTCGCCGGCCGTTGGCGCCGGACTGTTCGTCGGCTGAGGCGGCACCACTCGTGTCCGTGCCGTTCACGGTCGCCGGATCGCGATTGGTCGATGCTGGAGGAAGATTGTGCTGGGGTGGGGGAGATGGACGTTTCACCTTCGGGGTCACCCGCGGGGAGGGCGCCTCTCGATCTGAACCGTCACGGTCAGGACCGGGCATGGAAGAACTCCTCGCCGCGTCCCTTGACGATTGAGCGACCGCGTGTACGGGCGGTCGGCATAAGGAACGGGCGCCGGTGAAATTCGGGACGTGCAACCGACCAATGATAGGGCCTGTGTCAAGTGACTCATGGCCCGCGCTACGCGGCCGCCGCCTCATGCCGGCATCGAGTCATGGAAAGAGGCGAAGAGGGGGCAAGCTGGGGAACGGGGTCCCCTGTTTCCCAGCTTGCCCCATGCAGCCGCTGTCTTCTGCCGGTCCGAGATGCCGCGGCCTCGCTGCCCGGGCTTGACTGGGAATGGTGTCGCCCCTATCGTGAAGAATGAGCGACAGGAGGCATTTTTTGTCATCGGCACGGATTGGCAATGGCATAGGCTCGCTGACCGTCCAGCGGCAGCGCCAGCAGACCGGGAGGTCTGGCTAGCCGCGCTTGCCCTGCATCGCTTCGGAGCATCGCGACCCGCCAGACCGCAACCGGCTGGCGGGTTTTGTTGTGCCCCGGGGGATGTACGTCGAGCTGGGGCACCGTTCAACAGAGGTGCCCTCCTATGGACATAACGTTTCTGGGCCGCGGCCTGGTCATGGGCTTCGCCATCGCGGCCCCGGTGGGAGCCATCGGTCTCCTTTGCGTCCGCCGCACCCTCACCGAGGGTCGCTTGGTCGGATTCGTCTCCGGTCTGGGCGCGGCCACGGCGGACGCGCTCTACGGGTTTCTTGCCGCGATGGGTCTCCGGTCGGTCTCGTCGGTGCTCATCGAGCACCAGGGCTGGGTTCGTCTGATCGGAGGGTTATTCCTCTGCTACCTGGGCGTGCGGACAGCTATGACTCACCCCTCGGCGGAGGCGGCGGCACCTTCGGGGCGAGGGTTGGCCATCGTGTACGGCTCCACGTTTGCGCTGACGCTGACCAACCCGAGCACGATCATCTCGTTCGCGGCGGTCTTCGCGGGTCTGGGACTCGTGGACACGGCCGCAGGCCGGTGGTCAGCTGGGTTGCTGGTGCTCGGTGTCTTCCTCGGCTCAGCCCTCTGGTGGCTCCTGCTGAGCAGCGCGGTCGGGTGCTTCCGCCGCTCGCTCTCCCCCTCGCGGCTACGGCGGGTAAATCTCCTCTCTGGCGCAGCGCTTGCCGGGTTCGGCCTGTTCGCTCTGCTGAGCATACGGGGATGATCGGCACCGGCCGTCGTCTGACAGCGAAGCGACAAAGACACTGGCTTTCGCTCGTTACGTGACCAACGCGAGCGACATCGTTGGTCAATATCCGTCGAGGTTCGTCAGCCGACGGAGAAGCCGCCATCCAAGCACGCTAGTTACGTTCCTCGCCCGGGACCGGAGCGCCGGAGGTGATGGGTCGACGTCATCTCGTACCGGGTGCGGCAGGGAACCACGAGCGGCGCGTTTACCGGGCAGACGAGATGCTGGGAGTGATTTCAGCGGGGACCGCCTCGATGTCGATCGCGATTGGCAGCGCCTCCCGCGCCCAGGCGTTTGGGAGGGGGCCACTCTGCCACCCGTAGTACTTGGCCGAGAGCAGTTCCCGAGCCCGACCTTCTGTTGCAGTTCCTTCCACGCTCCATGCGTGGCCAGCGTAGATGACGTCATCGATCCTGACCCAGACGGCGGGGTCGTGCTGGATGTTCCGGACCCAGTCCGCGCGGTCCCGGCCACCGGCCAAGAGGTAGATGCAGTGCCCGTCGGCCGCGAACCACATCTCCACGTCGTGCGGCCGGCCGCTCACGCGACCCGTCGTCCGCAGGTAGCAATAGTGCTCCTCGGCCGCTCCGGGCGCCATCGTCCCGTCTCCTGTTACCGTCGATCTTCCGGCAGTCACCATGGCCTCCTGCGTCATCCGTTCGTGCTGTCGGCCCCGAGCAGAGTTGGGCGCCGTCCAACCACGTGCTGACCGTCAAGCGCCACACTGCGGGCGAGGACCCGTTCTTGGCCTCATCATCGGATCCCAAGCGGAACGGGTGCAGGCGACCGCAGGCGGTGCGCGAGATGGATCACTTCATGGGTCATCGTCGCCAACCGGCGGCGCACCGCCTGGTCGACCACCTCTCGAGCATGCAAGTCCACCGCCTTGCTGGGCACGACCACGACGGTCGGGACCGTCAGCCCTCCAAGTGCCCGCGCCGCATGGTGAAGGGCAGTAAGGGTATTGGCCGCGCCGGCGCCTCCGAGTGCGATCAGGCCAACGGGTCTTCCCGCCAGGTACGGCGGCTCGTCCTCACCGAGTGGGGTGAGGGCGTCCAGGGCGTTCTTGACCGCACCGGATAGCGTGCCGTGGTAGGTGGGGGAGCAGAGGACGTAGGCTTCTGCCATTCGTACTTCCTGCAGCAGCCAGCGGAGTGCTGGGGGTTGCTGCGCGGCGGATCCGTCCTCAGCGAAGAGGGGGAGATCCATCGCCCTCACATCGGCGAGTGCCGTCTGCGCACCATGCACCTCCGCTAGCCGGAGCGCGGTTTCGAGCACCGCTAGGCTCCGCGACTCCCGTCGTGTGCTACCGCCGATGCCGAGGAGGCGCACGGGTGCTCGGTCTGCTCCTGGTTCGTTCGTTGCGTCCGTGCCGTGCCCATCCATCCTTATGCGTCCAGGCCGATGCCGAACTGCTCCCGAAGCACAGCTCGGAAGGCCTCTTCTCCGGGCAAATCCCGTTCCTCTCGCCGGTCCCCAGTGGCTGTGATCAGCCGGAGGTCGCTCAAGGTGACGCGACCGTCAGCGGTCAGTTGCGTGCAGATGCGTTTCCGAGGGAATGGCGACTCCGGCGAGGTCTGGTGGTGGTGGCACATCGCCCTGAAGTCGTCCAACGCGTGGGGTCGAAGCGGAAACGCGTACACCTCGTTCCACTCGTCGCCGAGCAATCGCCGCTCCAGGCGCCAGGCGTCGTCGCTGCCGGTCACGCGGAACGCTGCCCCAGTCGGATCGACGTGCTCGGTGGGGGCCAGGGTGAGCGGCAAGGGCGATGGAGGAGAGCTTCGGCCGGCGCCGACATCGACCAGCCACCGGGATGCGTCGTCTGGAGGACGGACGAGGAGGGTCAGGTGTTCCGACTCAGGGCCGTACCCGCCTTCCTGCGGCATCCGTGCCCCGAGAAGGTCCACCGTGAAGCCGAGATCTTGGAGCAGCCTGGCGAAGAGGCCGTTCAATTCGTAGCAAAAGCCACCGCGCCGGCGCCCCACGACCTTGTCAAAGAGTGCGGCCTCGTCCAGGACGATCTCGCGTCCCAGATGGATATCCAGATTCTCGAACGGCACCGTCCTCAGGTGCGCCGTGGTCAGCACTCCGAGCGTCTCAACCGTTGGCGCCATGGGCTCGTCGACATCGATCCGCCGCAGGTAAGCCGTCATGTCCATGCCCCACTCCCTGCTGCCCAGCCCTGATCCTCCGCCCTGGAGTCTTTCTCTCGCGTCAGCCCTATCTGCACACATCGCCGGCTGGGTAAGCCCTCCTACCGGCTCCCCAGCCGTCGAATTACTCTGTGGCTGGGGTCCCGTCCCAGAGCGTGATCCGCTCGGTCAGTTCCACGACGTTGCCGTCCGGGTCGTCCACGTAGATGGCTCGGTTGCCGGGGCTGAATTCCCACCCATCCTCAACCGGGATACCCAGTGCTTCAAGACGTGCTTGGGCTGCGGCC
>JALYMD010000212.1 GCA_030773875.1 Chloroflexota bacterium
TGCTCCGGCCCGGCTATCTCCGCTCGCCGGGGCAAAGGAGGCAATCGCGAGGGAGCGCACGCGCCGCGTCTCGGCAGCCTGCAACGTCGACAGGACGGCCCGCCGCACCACTGGCGCCGCAGGTGGCGACCCGAGATGTTCACTCACAATCGCGTGAAAGATGACCTCGACGCCGCGGTCAGCAAGCCGTCCCGCGCCCGTCACCACCGCCGCTCCAAGGGTGAGGGGGGCCTGAGCCATGACCTCCCGCTCGATGTCGGCGCCAGCGGTGGTCCGGAGGACCATCCCGATGCTGGCGCCCATAATGCCACGCCTGTTTCCCCCCAGGACCAATGCCTGGACCGGCTGGTCCAGTAGATCTCCCGCAACGGCGACGATCGTCGTTCGTCCAAAGCGAACGCCGTGCCCCGAGGCTTCGTCCATCATCGCTGCCTCCGGACAGGCTCGCCCCAGGAGCCCTCAACGCCATCGAGTCTACCACCCGCGGCAGCCCGTCCACCTGGGTGGACGGGCTGGTAGACATAATAGATACTACGCATCCCGGCTATGGACCCACGCCGGCTCTTCAGGGGCGGCCGGGGGACCAATCGCTGGGTCACCGGGCGCTTCGGTCTAGATCGAGGAACACCCAGACTGTCCCGGATCCCGAGCCCTGGAAAGAGACCGACCGGCTGCTTGGAGGGCGTAGCGACCGGTCACCCGCTCAGGCTGGTGAAGGGAGCCGAGACGTCCCGGTTACTGTCCCGGGTAGGAGGAGAGGAGCACCGTCTCGGTAGATCGCAGCCGATACTGCTCAGCCCTCAATGACCTCCGCCGGGAGGAGACGAATTGCGGCGTCCGTTCCGCCATCGACGAACAAGACACCTTCATCGGTCCACAACGGTGACCCGACGATCCCAGCCGCTGCCCACGACGCGAGTTCAGAGCCAGACGCCGCATCGAAGATGGTCAGGCGAGAACCATCCGTTACCGCCAACCGCGTGCCATCTGGGGACCAGGAGAATCCTGCGCCGGGACCCTCTCCAAACGGCAGCACCGACATGACCGAACCGTAGTTCTGGGAGTCGACGACCGCGATGCTACGGCCGTCGGCATAGGCCGTCCATCCGGCGGGGCCGACCTCCAGCTGGCTGATCCGCCCGCCGAGGGCTACCCCGCCCAATCCGCTTGCCTCGCCGTCGCGCACCAACAACCAGCCTTCGCTCGTGGCGATCGCAAAGCCTCCAAAGACGGGGAAGGGGTGGGCACTTGTCACCTGTACGCCCTCCGCCCCCCAGACCAACGCGTCACCGGGCCCAACGGCAGAGACGCGCCTCAACTCCACCCGACCGGTCCCCTCAGCCGGGAAGGTCCGCTCGTAGTACAGGTTGCCGCCGATCCAGCCTGCCGGCACGTCCCGGTGCTCTCCACTGTCGTCGTCCTGCTCGGTCAGCGGGGTTACGACGCCGCTCCCAGGCGACCACGCACCGATTGAGGGTTGCCCGGCACCCGGCGGGTAATAAGCGAACGCGAGCGTCCCGCTATCCGACCAAACCGGGTAGTAGAGATTTGGCCTGACGGCGATTGCTCCACCACTCAGATCGGCCAAGGCCAGCGAGGTTCCGTCCCCACCCTGATCGACGAGCACGCCACCGGACGGCGCGAATCGAAGCGCGCCGCTCACTGGGCCGGAGCCAGCGGGGAGAGCCGCGTAGAGCGGCGCCTGATCGAGGTCGAACCCTGCCGCGTCCACCTCCGCGGTAGAGGTCTCCTCGGGCGCCGCCTCCGTTGCAACAATCTCTACCACCGCCGCGGTGGGGTCCAAGTTATCGATGTCCGGCTCCGGCGTCGGAGCGACAGGGTCAGTAGCCACGGGCGCTGTCGTCGGATCCACCCCACTCTCAGGAACGATCTCGGGGGTCTCCAGCAGTGGATCGACCTCAACAATTGCGGGCGTCGGCTCGATAGTGTCCGGCTCCCGATCCGCAGTGACGGTGGCCGTCTCGTCTCTGTCTACAGAGGCCACTTCGGTGCTCCCCTCAGACGTCGGAACATCCTCGGCATCAGGCGTCTCGACCTCAGCCTCCGGCGTCGGCGTGGCCGTCACCACCGGACGTGGAGTGGCCGTTGGCATGGTGATGGTGGTGGATTCGACCGAGCATGCCTCTGCTGGGGGCTGCTGGTCAGCCTCCGCAGCCTGATCTCCCTCCGGGTCGGTTACTGCGCCCTCCACCGGGGTCTCGCCGGGTAGGGGAACGATAGGAGGGCCGTCCTCAATCACCGGCTCCGGCGTCGATGTCGCCGTCGGCAGATCCTCGACCAGGCAGTCGTCCGGCGTCGGGCTTTCGTCCCCAACCGGTCCGCTCGATGACGCAACCGTTGGATCAAGGACAACGATCAACGGTGCCTCAGGCTCCGTGGCGGTCGGTGCTGGGGTGTTCGTTGGTGATGGTCGGGGCGTCACCGTCGGAGTCGGAGTCGCGGTGGCGGTGGCGGTTGGAGTAGCGGTGGCGGTGGCAGTGGCGGTTGGAGTCAAAGTCGCGGTGGCAGTCACCGTTGGAGTCGCCGTTGCCGTCGGAGTCGCGGTTGGAGCCAGGGTAGCCGTCGCGGTCGGCTCCGGGGTGCTGGTTGGTGATGGTTGAGGTGTCACGGTCGGAGTAGCCGTTGGGATGGGGGTGTTCGTGGGTGATGGCCTGGGCGTCGCAGTCGCCGTGGGCACCACGGTCGCCGTCGCCGTTGGGGTCGGCGTCGAAGTCGGCGGCGGGGTCGGCGTCGAAGTCGGCAGCGGTGTCGCCGTCGGGGTCGCCGTGGGCACTAGAGTTGCCGTTGCCGTCGGGGTCGGGGTCAAGGTCGGTGGCGGCGGCGTGGCGGTCGGCGTCGCCACCGGCGTTTCCGTGGGCATAGGCTTTTCGGTCGGCCGAGGAGTGGCCGTCGGCGTATCTGTTGGACGCGGTGTGCTCGTTGGCGTGGCAGAGGGTGTTGCCGTCGCTGTCGCTGTCGCTGTCGGTTGAGGCGTGCTCGTGGCCGTCGGGGGCACCATCGTCGCGGTCGGCTCCGGCGTGCTCGTCGGCGTCGCCGTCGGAGGCACACGTGTTGGGCTGGGCGTCGCGGTCGCCGAAGGTCGCGCTGTCGCAGTCGGGCCGGGCACAGGAGTCAACGTCGCGGTGGCCGTTGGAGGCGTCGTCGCGGTCGCCGTTGGCTGTGCCGTCGCGGTCGCCGTTGCGGTCGCCGTGGGTGCCGTCGTCGCGGTTGCTGTTGGTGCTGTCGTCGGGGTTGCCGTTGGCGCCGTCGTAGCGGTCGCGGTCGCCGGAGCGGCCGTCTCTGTCGCCCCAGCAGCCAGCGCCTCCTGGGTCGCTGGAATGTTCACGTTCCCCACTAGAGAGATCGGCGTCTCCGTGGGCGTCACGGTCATAGTCGGGGATGGGGTGGCCGTGGGGAGCGGGGTGGACGTGCTGGACACGGCCGTCGCGGTGGACGAGATCGGCCCCGCGATCTGCGTGCGCTCTCCGTCGTTCGGCCCTCGCAGCAACAAGATGGCCGCGAGCGCAACTAGGACGAGCAATGCCGCTCCCGCTGCGGCGAGCGGCGCGGGATTCAAGCCAACACCGAGCCCGTTGGTGAATCGCGCCCAGGGAGAACGCCCCTCTGCGATGCGCTCCAGGACCGCCCGGCTCACTGTCGGACTGGGTGGGAGATGGGGCAGGTCGCGAAGCCCGCGGGCAAGACCGTTCGTCTGCTCGGCAAACCGGCGACAGGTCGGGCAGGTCGCCAAATGTGCCAGCAACGCCCGATTGGCGGCCGGATCTAACGGACCATCAAAGCGGGCGGAGATCAGCGCCTGGGCATCCTGGTGGGAGATCACCGCGATGCCTCCCGCTCGCCCGCGTCGTCATGCACGGCGTCTGGATCCTGATACACCTCCGCAAAGGCCTTGCGGGCTCGGAAGAGCCGCAGCTTTGCGGCGTTCTCGGTGATATCGAGTGCCGCGGCCGTCTCGGCCAGGGAGAGCCCCTGGTAGTGACGGAGGAGAAGCACCGCCGCGTAGTGACGCGGCAACTTCGCGAGCGCCTGCTCGACGTCGTGCTGGCGCGTCACTGAGCGCTCGACTGACTCGCCGCCGGCATGGTGCTGGTCCCCGAGGAAGGGGATCCACTGCACGATCTTCCGGCGCCGGAGGTGGCTGATCGCGGTGTTGGTCGCGATTCGGTAGAGCCAGGCCTTGAACGCAAGGTCCGGCCGGGTGCCGGGCAGGGCGTTGTAAGCCTTAACGAACGCGTCCTGGGTCAGATCCTCCGCGAGCGCACGGTCGCCAACCATGCGGTGGAGGTAGTTAAGGACGGGTGCATGATATTGCTCGAAGAGATGAGCGAAAGCGACCTGGTCGCCCGCGCGGGCGCGACCAACGAGGTCGCCGTCCTCAGACGCCACGATCCGACTCCCGAGCGCCAAGCCCGTCCCGCGTGTGTCCCTCGTAATCGCGGCATCCATCCCGTGGACTCGTGCTCCTTTCCGCTCCTCCAACGCGCCGCACCCGTGATTCGTTTCACGGACGACGAGAAGGACACGAAAAGGGTGGCACCGAGGCCCAAAGCCGGTGGACGGCCGGCAGCATAGCAGATCGCTTCCCACCACTCGTTCCGCCGCGAGCCGCCACGCTGGCACGGCGACCATCGGCAAGAGAGGAGATCGGAGCAAGTGTCTGTTCGTACCTGGGAAGCTGCCCGATACGGCCCGCGGCAAAAGAGTTCCAGGCCCTCATTGAAGCGCGACCGTAGCGGCTCAGTGTGTCTCTGGTAACGTTCCACGTGGAACGACCGAAGCCCACCTTCACTGGTGTGAAGGCGGGCTTCGTCAATGATGTGGCGCCGAGGTGCGCCGGCAATCCGGCCGGATCGTCACACCGCCGCGAATCGAGAGAGCCAGACGCTAGGACAGAACCCTGCCCATGCCGCCCGTAGCGTCCTCGATGTCCGCAGTCTCGAGGACGGCGCCGTGGCGCGCAAAGACGTCCTGAAGCACAGCCGTGTCCGGCTCGTCCTCGATCTGAGACCAGTCCAGGCCGTAGAGCTGGAGATCGGTCTTAGCGACCCGGCCATCCGCAACCGCGGCCCGGAGATCCGCCATCGTCCGCTCGCCCCAGCGCCCGGCGCCGGCCGTCGGAGTTGGGCGAGTTCCGCCAGGATTAACCTGCTCTGGGGTCGGCTCCATCGATATCTCCTCCTTGAGCGAGATTCCGGTCCGGATGGTGCCTAGCGGCGCGTGATCCGAATGATGACTGCCGAGAGGGCGGTCGCGATTGAGGCGCCGAGCGCAGTCATCGCGCTCCTGGTGCGGCGCTGGTTACCCGCACGACCCTCATCGGCCAGACGCTGGCGCGCCAGCCGCTCGGCCGACGGCCACGGCACCGCCGCACCGATCGCAGGATTGGGTGAGAGCCTCCCGGCAGGAGGGGCCTCTGGCGCCGCCTCCGGCGTGGCGGCGGACGCCGCCCCGCTCGCACCTCGACGCGACGCGCCCACATCACTGCCCTGCTTCTCGGGGTTCGCTGCCAGGTCAGCCTGGGTTTGCGGGCTTTGCTGAAGGGCGATCACCGCGTTCAATTCGCCCCCGATCAGTAAGATCAGGCTCATCACATAGAGCCAGAAGACAAACGCCAGCACACCGCCCAGAACCCCGTAGGCTTCGGCGTAGCCCCCAAAGTAGCGGAAGTAAAAGCTCAAACCCGTCGTCGCCAGGGCCCAGAGGAGCACCGCCACAACGGACCCCGGCGTCAGCCACCTGAATGGAGCATCGACGTTGGGCCCGGCCCAGTAGAGAAAAGCCACCGCGAGCGACACAAGCACGAAGATCAGCGGCCAGCGCAGAATCGACCAAACCGTGGCCCAGGTCCCGCCCAGTCCCACACTGTCCGCGAGCCCTCCGCCAACCAAGCTTCCGATGAGGAAGAACGCTGAGCCGCCCACGATCGCCAATCCAAGCGCGATCGTCAGGCCTACCGCGATCACCTGCTTCTTCCACCAGGGCCGGGTCTCCTTGACGTCAAACGCGACGTTGAGCGCCTTCATCAGGCTCGCCATCGCGTTCCGTGCTCCCCAGAGCGCCAGCACCGCGCCGAGGGAGAGGAAGCTTCCCGATTGGTTGGCGATCACGGATTGGATCGGTTCCTGAACCGCAACGGCTGTCTTTTGGGGCAAGTTCTCAAATAACCAGGTTGTGATGTTGCCCATGGCGTCGTTCACGCCCACAGTACGACTGACGAAGCCAGAGAGCGCGGTAAGAAAGATGAGCAGAGGCACCACAGAGAAGAGGAGATGGTACGCCACCTCCGAGGCTAGCCCCTGGGCATCATCCTCACGGAACTCCTTGAATACCGTCTT
>JALYMD010000213.1 GCA_030773875.1 Chloroflexota bacterium
TCTACGTGCTGGGCGATAACCGCACCAACAGCACCGACTCCCGCCGCTTTGGCCTGGTGACGATGGACAGGATCATCGGCAAGGTCTTCTTCACCAACTGGCCGCTCGACGATATCGGCCCCGTCTCCCAAGCGGATTACCCAGACGAAGGGTAGCCCGACCGCAGGCCAGACGGGACTGCCACATGATTTGACGTGAACTGGTGCTGGTCTCAGGCGGCCTCACGCGAGCGGGCGGCTTGGACAGCGGCGAGGACCTGCTCGGCGGCGGTTTCGCCGGAGCGGATGCAGTCCGGAATGCCCACCCCGCGATAGGCATGCCCCGCGACCAGCAGACCGGGCCACGCCGCGAGCCTTGCCTCCACTGCAGCGACCCGGTCCAGATGGCCGAGCGTGTACTGTGGCATCCCCTGGGGCCATCGAAAGACCCGGTGCAGCAGCGGTTCCGCGGTGATGCCGAGCATCTGCCGGAACTCTTCGCGCACAAGAGCCAGCAACTCCGCATCGGACCCCGACAGGACCGCCTCCTGCCCCGCCCGCCCGACGAACCCCCGAATCAGGACGTGGTCATCCGGAGCCCGATGATGCCACTTGGATGAGGTCCAGGTGCAGGCAAGCACCGGCCGTCCCTCGATCCGTGGCACGACGTACCCATAGCCATCGAGCGGCCGGGGCAGATCCACCGCTTGATAGGCCACCGAGACCGTCGTGGTCGAGACGTGGGGAATCGCGCGCAGGGCGACCGCCACACCGGGGTCGAGCCCGTCCAGCAGATCCGCGGCGGCGAACGCCGGCGTCGCAAGGAGCACCCCTGCAGCGGTCAGGATCCGCCCGTCGCCTAGCCGCAGCCGGTAGGCGGAGCTTCCCGGGTCCTGACCGATCTCGGTCACCGCCACGCCCGTGATGAGCTGGCACCCTCGATCCCGCAGGTCCGCCTCCATCGCCGCCACGAGCGCGTCCATGCCATCACGGGGCGAGAGGAATGGCGGCCGTGTTGGGGCGGCAGGGTCGCGGATGGGTCCGGCGCGTTTCGCGGCTAGCACCCCTTTGATCAGTCCACCGTGGCGCACCTCCCCCGTGCGAAGCTGGGGGAACGTCGCGGCCAAACTGAGCTGGTGGCCATCCCCGGCGTAAATGCCGGCCATCAGGGGCTCGATCAGACGATCGTAGACCTCACGTCCCAGGCGACGCTCGATAAAGGCTGCCAACGTCTCGTCACGCTCGTCGCGCTTCCTGGGAAGCAAGAAGTCCAGCGCCATTCGGGCCTTGCCCAGGGGCGAGATGAGACCCGTTCGCGCCATCGGACCAAGTCGGGAGGGGATCAGCCCGGTCAGTCCCTCCGGGAGGCGCTGGAGCCTACCGGCCTTCATCACGAATGTCCGCCGGTGACGCTCATCCGTGCCCTGAAGTTGGTCCCCGAGACCAAGCTCCTCGCAGAGCCCAATCCCCCGGGGCTTGACGGAGAGAAACGAATCCGGTCCCCCCTCGATGGTGAAGCCATCTACCCGCTCGGTGACGATCTTGCCGCCCAGCCGCTTCTCCCGCTCGATCAGGGTAATCACCGCTTCCGGCGCCAGCAGGGCCAGCCGGCGCGCCGCGGCGAGCCCAGTGATCCCGCCACCGACCACGACGAACCGCGGCGCGGCCTCACCTGTGCGGATCTCATCCCCTTGAAGCCGTGAGGCGCTGGTCATAGAGACGCCGCCTGCTCTGAAGGGCAACATCCCGGCTTCGCGCCCCATTGGGAGACAGCGCCAAGCCGCGTGGCACGGAGATCCATCAGGTTCGGCTGCACATCAGCCCGCTTGGCGGGCCGACGGGAGACCACCGTCACCCGTTTCACCCGCTCGCTCGCCATCAACCCGTCCATCGTTCTTCACGAGGGCGACCGACCCGTCGTTCCAGGTCAGCCCTCACGTTCGCATGCACGTATGGTACCGGTCACGGGAGGCACGGGTGCGTGATCGCAAGACGTTAGGCCACTTTTGATCGCGCACCCGTACCCAAGCGGGCGTCAAGGCCGAGAGGTGATGGGGGTTCGACCGGTCGTCGTCTCAGACGGCCGTCCAGCCACCATCAACGGCGAGGGCGTGGCCGGTGACCATCCCGGCGCCCGGGCCCGCGAGGTAGAC
>JALYMD010000214.1 GCA_030773875.1 Chloroflexota bacterium
CTGCCGCAAGGCATGGACGATCTGCTCCTCGGTGAACCGGCTCTTGCGCATCGTTGGCCTCCCAGAGGTGAGTCAGGATACGAAAATCCTAACCTTTCCGGTGGACCAAGATTCGGGGTGCCGGTCAAGTGGACACGCTGCTGATGCGGATTGTGGACATTGCCGTCGCGTTCCCCTTTTTTGTGCTCCTCATCGCAATCATTGCGATGCTTGGGCCGGGGCTGCGGAACATGTTCGTCGCGATTGCCCTCGTCGGCTGGATCTCTTACGCGCGGATCGTGCGGGGGGAGGTGCTGGTGGCGCGGAATGCGGAATATGTCCTGGCCGCCAAGACACTCGGCTTTGGTGACGCCCGGATCATCTTCGGCCACGTTCTGCCGAACGTGATCACTCCGGCGATCGTCTTCTTCATGGCCGACGCCGTGCTCAACATCCTGCTTGGATCGGCGCTCAGCTTCCTTGGCCTCGGGCCTCAGGCACCGGCGGCAGAGTGGGGACGGATGATCCAGGAGGGGCGGCAGTTTATCGTCTCTGGAGAGTGGTGGATGACCACCATCCCGGGGCTAGCCATTCTGGTTACGGGCGTAGCGTTCAGCCTGATCGGCGATGGGTTGGCTGACCTGCTCCGTGTGGGAGATCGGACGTGAGCAGTTCCCCGACTGGAGAGCCGATCCTCAGCGTTCGGAACCTTCGGACGAGCTTTGCCACCAGCAGTGGAGTCGTTGGGGCGGTAGACGGCGTCTCCTTCGATGTCGCGCCAGGGGAGATTCTTGGGTTGGTCGGCGAGAGTGGCTGCGGTAAGAGCGCAACCTGCCGCTCCATCATCCGTCTCCTCCCCGGCCATGCGCGCGCGGAAGGAGAGGTGCTGTTCGGTGGTCGCAACCTGCTGACGGTCTCCCCTGGGGAGATGCGCCGAATCCGCGGCGGCGAGATTTCGATGATCTTCCAAGATCCGATGTCGGCCTTGAACCCCGTCCTGAAGGTGGGGGACCAGATCGCGGAGGCAGTGGTCGCGCACGAGGGGGGCAAGCGGCGGGCGGTGAGAACCCGGGCGTTGGAACTACTCCGCCTGGTTGGGATTCCAGCGCCTGAGCGACGGTTGGAAGAGTATCCGCATCAGTTCTCCGGCGGCATGCGGCAACGTGTGCTGATTGCCATCGCCCTCGCCGGCAATCCGAAAGTTCTCCTCGCGGACGAACCTACTACCGCTCTCGACGTCACCATTCAGGATCAGATCTTGAAGCTGATCGTTCGGCTTCAAGACCAGTTGGGTATGAGCGTCATTCTGGTCTCGCACGACTTGGGCGTCGTCGCCCAAACCTGTCAGCGGGTGGCCGTGATGTACGCCGGGCAGATTGTCGAGCAGGGCGATGTCCGAACCGTGTTACGGGAACCCCGCCACCCCTACACGATGGGCCTCCTCGCGTCCCTGCCGGGGCTCGGTCAACGTGAGCGATACCTACGGCCGATCGGCGGGGCCCCACCAAGTCTGCTCGATCCACCGCCGGGCTGCCGTTTTCACCCCCGCTGCCGCTTCGCCGTCGACAAGTGTCGGTCCTGGCCACCGCATCTGCTGGAGGTGGCGCCTGGCCACGGCGCAGCCTGCTGGCGTCAGGAAGCAGTCTCTGCGGAGTTGGCCGCTGTCGCCGCCGAGAATCGAGCGTCGGCATGAGTACAGTGGCAAACACTGACACTGGCACGGCCGCCATCGGCACGCAGGAAGTAACCGCTGCCTCCGCGCCCCTCATTGAAGCTCGGGATATCGTCATGCATTTCCCGATTGGGCGTAGCCTCCTTGCTCGTGTGCGCCGCCGACCCGCCGATCTGCTGCGTGCGGTCGACGGTGTTTCTCTCCGGATCGCGCCAGGAGAGACGGTTGGACTGGTCGGAGAAAGTGGCTGCGGCAAGACGACCTTCGGCCGCTGCCTTGTCCGGCTGTACGAGCCGACAAGCGGTGGAATCTACTACCGCGGTGAGGACGTGCTGGCCCACGACGCCGCGACAATCCGCAAGCTGCGCCGCAGCGTCCAGATGATCTTCCAGGACC
>JALYMD010000215.1 GCA_030773875.1 Chloroflexota bacterium
CTTTTGGTTCGGCCTGATGGTCATCTTCCTCTTCGCCGAGCAACTTGGCTGGATCCCATCGGGAGGGTATCAGTCGCTCGGTCGGGGCGGAGGGGGCTTCATCGACCGGCTGCACCATCTCGTCGCCCCCGCCTCCGTGCTTGGCCTCGTCCTGACCGCGCAGTGGAGCCGCTACTTCCGGTCCAGCATCCTCGATGTCACCGGTCAGGACTACGTGCGGACCGCCCACGCCAAAGGGCTCCCACGTGGCACCGTGCTGCGGCGCCACGTGCTGCGGAACGCCATCCTGCCGATCATTGCCCTGGCGGGCGTGCAACTGCCGGCCGTCTTCAGCGGCGCCCTGGTGGCCGAAAGTGTCTTCGGCTGGGCAGGGATGGGGCGTTTATTCCTCGACGCGCTGACCTATCGTGACTACCCGGTGCTGATGGCGCTGCTCATGATCACCGCCTTCCTTGTCGTCCTCGGCAATCTGCTCGCCGACATCGCGCTCGGCATCGCTGACCCGAAGATTCGGACAGGGTAGGCGCGGTCCGGGCGAACGGAGAAGGAGGAGCGATCAACTCGTGGCGGAAACGGGAGCGGCAACGCTGGTCGCAGCCGGGGGGCGGCGCGGAGCACATGAAGGGTTCGGGCGGCGGGTCGCGCGTCGCTTTGCCCAGCACCGGCTCGCGCTGGCCGGGCTCCTCGTGATCGTTGTCCTCTTTCTGGCCTCGGCACTCGCCCCAGTGCTGGCGCCGTACGACCCCAACCAGGTCAGCCCACTCGACCGCCACCAGGCGCCATTCAGCCCCGGCCACCTGCTCGGGACCGACGAGGTCGGGCGCGACGTGCTCAGCCGCCTGCTCTACGCGGGCCGTGTCTCACTGACGGTCGGATTCGCGGCCATGACCGTAACAATCATCGTTGGCTCGCTGGTGGGAGTAGTGGCTGCCTACTACGGCGGCCTAGTGGACACCATCCTGATGCGCCTCACCGACGTCTTTCTGTCCTTCCCGACGATTTACCTACTCCTCGTGCTGGCGGCGTTCGTCCGTCCGTCGGTCCTCTCGATTACGCTGATCGTCGGAGCGACGGCCTGGATGGAGGTGGCCCGCATCGTCCGTGCCCAGTTCCTCTCCATCAAAGCGCAGGACTTCGTGACCGCCGCTCGCGCGCTCGGCGCCTCGGCACCACGAATCATGCTGCGGGAGTTGCTGCCGAACGGCATGGCGCCGATCATCGTCGCGGCCACGCTCAACGTGGCCAACGCCATCCTTGCCGAGTCCTACATCTCGTTCCTCGGCTACGGGATCCAACCGCCGCAAGCAAGCTGGGGCATCATGCTCAACAACGCCCAGGACTTCTTCACGCGTGCCCCCTGGCTGGCCGTCCTGCCGGGCGTGGCGATCACGCTCGCCGTCCTCTCCTTCAACTTCGTCGGCGATGGCCTGCGCGACGCGCTCGACCCACACCAGCGCCGCCGGTAGTCGTGGCCGCCACGCCCGCACGACACCACATCAACTCGCCTACAATGGCACCTTCCCAGAGCGCTGACCATGAGGCGGCGCCAGTGCATCCATGAGGAGGAGAGCGATGAGTCGCGACCGCCAGGTGACCGCATTGACCGACGTGCTCCTGCGCAGCGAGATCACCCGACGGGACGCCATGAAGCGGGCCGCGGCGCTCGGTCTCGGAGCGATGGCCCTGGCGGGCCTGCCCGGCGGAGTCCTCCGTGGCCCCGCTGCGGAAGCACAAGAGGACGGGGGCGAACTGATCGTTGGCTCGTCCCAGGAGGCCGTCAACTTCAACCCCGTGCTCTACGCCAACACCGGCATCGAGACGCTGCCGGAAGTGCTGATGTTCGACAGCCTCATGAAGTTGACCCCGGACGGCACCTATGTCCCGAATCTGGCGATGGAGGTGCCCACGGCAGAGAACGGCGGTGTCTCCGCCGATGGTCTGACCTGGACCTTCAAACTGCGCAACAACGTCAAATGGCACGACGGCCAACCTTTTACCTCCCGGGACGTGCAGTTCACCTGGGAGACGATCATGAACCCGAGCGTCGCCGTCCGATCGCGCACCGGTCATGACAAGGTCGCGTCGGTGGAAACGCCCGACGAGTACACCGTGGTCATGACGCTCATAGAGCCATTCGCGCCCTTCCAGACCTTGTGGACCAGCGGCGTCACGGGCGTGATTACGGCGCACATCTTGGAGCAGGCGGCGGACATCAACACCGCCCCGTTCAACACGGCGGCGCCGGTCGGCACCGGCCCGTTCAAATTCGTCGAGCATGTCGGTGGCGACCACCTAACGGTCGAGCGCAATCCCGATTACCACGGTGGACCCGCCAAGCTGGAGCGAATTATCGTCAAGCTCGTCCCGGAGGTGCCGGTCCTCTTCTCGCAGTTCAAGACGGGCGAAATCGATGTCGTGGACTATCAGGGCATCCAGGCCGACCGCTTCGAGGAGGCAGAAGGGCTCGCCGATCGGGTCGTCGTGCGCAAGCCGAGCAACTTTGTCGAGTTCATCTACTTCAACAACTCGCTGCCACAGTTCCAGGACAAGCGAGTTAAACAGGCCCTCTACCACGCCACCGACACCCAGACCATCATCGACACGATCTACTACGGCCTTGAGAACCCCACGCTGACGTATCTCCCCCCGACCCACTGGGCCTACAATGCCGAAGTCAAGACCTACCCCTACGATCCGGAGCGGGCAAAGGCCCTCCTCGACGAGGCCGGGTTCGTCCCAGGCGAGGGTGGTGTGCGAGAAAAAGATGGTGTCCGGCTGGCCTTCACGATGTCGACAAGCGCGGGGAACCAGTTGCGTGAGAGCGCTCAACTAATCTTGCAGCAAGCGTATAAGGACATCGGCGTCGAGATGACGATCGACAACCGACCGGCCTCCACGCTCTGGACCGAAGACGTGCCGGCCGGCAAGTTCGACACGCTGATGGTTGCCTGGGACAACGCCATTCAGAGCGACCCCGACCCCACGTCGCGCCTCCATACCTCCATGATCCCGGTCGAGACCGGAGCGGGCGCCAACTACGTCCAGTTCAAGAACCCGGAAGCGGACCGGTTGATGGAGCAGGGCGTCCGCGAAACCGACCAGGCGAAGCGCGCCGAGATCTACCGCCAACTCCAGGCGCTGCTGGCCGAAGAGCTGCCCTGGGCTCCGCTTTTCAACAATGTCGACAAGTTCGGGCACGAGGCATCCCTCCAGGGCTACCGATCCAACCCCTACCTCGCTACCAACTTCGACAATGCTGCGGAGTGGACTCTGACGGGGGAGTAAGCCGCTGATGGTCAGGAGAGGGGGCGATTGGCGCCCTCTCTCCCGCCCTGACCTATCTCGTTTGACCTCCGTGATCCTCGAACATCAGTGCGGGAGCCGTTTCAGTGAAGACAGCCTACGAGTTCATCGTTGCCGGATGCGGTGGTCTTGGCAGCGCCGCCACCTACCGGCTGGCCCGGGAGGCGGGCGCCGAGGTGCTGTCGCTCGAGCAGTTTCACCTGGGCCATGACAACGGGGCGTCCCAGGATCATTCCCGGATCATTCGGCTCTCGTACCATCTGCCGGAGTACACGGCGCTGACGCGCCAAACCTACGAGGCGTGGGCTGAGGTCGAGGCCGAATCGGGCGTGCAGCTGGTCTTGAAGACCGGCGGGCTCGACTTGGGCACCACCGATTCCGACTACCTCGATCGGTACGCCGACGCCATGCGGGCGGCGAACATCCCATTCGAGGAGCTCTCGGCGCGAGAGGTGATGGAGGGGTGGCCCCAGTTCCGGTTGGACGATAACCAGCGGGCGCTCTACCAAGCCGACAGCGGCCTGGTGGATGCGCGCAAGGCCAACCAGACCCACCAAGTCCTCGCCCGTGCCCACGGCGCGACCATCCTCGACCAGACCCCGGTCCGTCGGATTCGCCCGCTCGGGGATGGTGCCGGCGTCGAGGTCGAGACCGACATCGCGACCTTCACGGCGCGCCGATTGGTGGTGACGGCGGATGCCTGGACCAACCATGTGCTGGCCGGGGCGGTGGCCGAGTGGCCGCTCACGATCACCCAGGAGCAGGTCACCTACTTCCAGACGCCGCGCCTACGCGAATTTGCGCCCGATCGCTTCCCGATCTGGATCTGGCACGGGGAGGACATCCTCTACGGGTTCCCGGTCTACGGGGAGGTGGCGACGAAGGCGGGGGTCGACGTTGGCGGGGACGTGGTTACCCCGGATGTTCGCACGTTCGAGCCGAATCCGCGGGCCTATGACCGGCTGCACCGCTTCCTGGAGCGCCACATCCCCGACTTCCTGGGACCGATCTTCTACACGAAGACGTGTCTCTATACCATGCCGCCGGACCGCAACTTCGTGATCGATACCCTGCCCAACCGCCCGCAGATCGTGGTCGCCCAAGGGGCGGGGCACGCCTATAAGTTCGCCTCCCTGATTGGCAAGATCCTCTGCGATCTTGCCGTCCATGGTGAGACCGCCGAGCCGATCGGGGCCTTCAACGCGACCCGCCCGGCGCTCACGGACCCGTCGTTTCCGCTCTCGTTCCACATCTAGCTCCGGGTACGGGGGATGGCTGGGGCGTCGTTGCAAGCCCACCAACCTCCTTGCCCGCTCCCAGGCTGAGGAACTGCACCCCGCTCACGGCAAGTGCAGCCGGAAGTGGTTCCGTTCTTCCAAGCCCTGATAGGGGCTCCCCTAGGGCGTCACAACCCAGGGGAGCCCTACGTCTTGCGCTCAGCCGGCGATCACGCAGACCAGCGCGTCGTCGAGCCAGAAGGGGGGCAGATAGGCGTTGGCGTAGGAGAGCGGGAGAACATCGACGGGCAACTGGAGGCCGAGCGCGCTCTGCATAAAGGCGCGGCGGACTTCGACCCGGCGCCACAGGTCGGGGTGGTCGCGCGCGAGCTCGTCCCGGAGCGAGGCATCAGCCACGGCGACGGTGTCTTCGCAGTTGAGGGCCGTGCCGGCAGGGAGGGGAGTTGGGATGATGTCACATTGGAAGATCATCCCTGAGGCCATCCGCTCGTCGCTCCCGGCACGGATCGGGGAGTGGAGCCACTCATCGTAGGAGATTTGGTGGCCGGGATTGAGCATCGGCCTGAAGTCGGCGCCGGCCTCCGCCAGGACGTCATGGACGACGGCGTGGATCTCACCGCCGGTAACGCCAACGCGCATCGTCGCGTACCACTTCGCGATAGCTGCATAGTACGGACGGACGACGCGGTCAACGAACGATTCCTCTGGCCCCTCGGTCAGCAGCCCAGCTCGGCATGACAGGGAGCCCCAGTAGCCGACGCCGACGGTGATCCCGTCCCCGCGCCGGAGACGACGGGCGCCCGGGGAACGCAGCCCGTTGATCGGCTCGCCGGGCGCGCCGGAGGCCACGATGGGATGTATCGAGAGCGGCTCGCCCGAGTATCCGAGCAGGCCGGCCGCGTCCATTTCCGTCATGCCCGGCTCGGCCCCGCGCACCACTCGCAGGACAGATCGGCCGACGCGCGCGGCCGCCCACTCGAAGGCGGCGATCTGCGCGGCGGAGTTGTGGACCCGGAGGCCGCGGACGGGATGCATCAACTCCACGGAGACATCACGGGGAGCCGTCCCGGTGGCTTCGTGAATGTCCCGAATCAGGAAGGCTGGGACGAACGCTGGAGTCGTGGGATCGTCCGTCTCGTCAGCCTCCAGGTACTTCCACCCAGCGACACCGGCCTGCTGCCCAGGCTCGAGCCCGGCCGCTCGTAAGACATCTCGGAGCCGAGGTGCCACATCTCGCGGTTGAGCGAGAAGGCTCAGCGACTGGCAGAGGACGACCTCGACAGGCACCCGCGCGATGCTGGCATGAACGACTCCCTCGTTGCCGACAACGAGGATGCGACGGTCACCCGGGCCGAGCAGCAGGAGCGCCTCCTCGAAGCGGGGGTCGAAGCCGCAGAGGAAGAGGAGGTTGGCGTTGTGCTCGCGGTCCCCGTACACGACGACCCAGTCCACCCCGGCGGCGGCGTAGAACTCCCGTGCCCGAGCCTCGTACTCGCTTGCCGGAATCGGCGGCGGTGCTGACGGGATATCCATGTCCGGTAACGGCACGTGACGCAACTCGACCTTCATGCTTCCCCTGTCGTTATGCAATGATCATCAACGAAGCGGTCTCCCGCTCGGGCCGCCGCGTACCAGGCATGGTAGGGCCTTGGTGGATCGGCAGCGAGCGGCCCGGGATCTTTGCCCGCATCTTGCCGAAGTGCCCGGTTTTCGTCAACCGCGTCTACCCGAGGCGCCGTGAACCAGAACGGCCGCGGCAGCAATGCCACGGCCGTTCTGAACGGGCGGAAGCGACGGGGGTCGGTTCAGCACGTTCAATACCCGATTCACGGTCCGGTTCGGGTTCCCGTGCCCGACTTCCGACCGACCGCAGCCTTCTCCCCGCTGTCGGCGTCTACCCCACGGCGTGACGGCGTGGTCTCTCCCCGTTATCCCCATCGCGTTCGCAAGCTGACGCCTGCTCAGGAATCCTCGATCCGCGCCCTTGCCGGAACCAAGAGCTTGCGGTCGCTTGCTGTGGACTTCGGGGTGAGCCATGAAACCGTTCGCACCGTTATCCGAGTCGCCACTCGGTCCAATGTCTCATGACCGACCGCTCATGCCACCAGCCTATGGTCTCGGTTCTGGACTTAGCCGCCCCGTGCAGTTATCGTACTCCCGTTTCCACCCTCCCCTCCACCAAGATCCCTACAAGGCCCGACCTCTCTCGGACCTCCTCCTGCTCGCCCTACTGCTTGGTTACCGTCTTTGGATCAAGGATGTCGCGCAGGCCGTCGCCGAAGAGGTTGAAGCCCAAGACCATCAAGGCAATCGCCAGCCCTGGAAACGTCGGAATCCACCACTGCTCGTGCAAGTAATCCCGTCCTCGGCTCAGCATCGCGCCCCATTCCGGCGTCGGCGGCTGAGCGCCCAGGCCCACGAACGACAGCGCCGCCGCTGAGAGCACGGCCCACCCCACCTGCTGGGAGATCAGCACGACGATCGGAGACAGGACGTTCGGGAGGATGTGGCGCCGTATGATGAGGATGTCATTGGCGCCGATCACCGTGGCTGCGGTCACGTACTCCTCATTGCGGACGGTTAAAACGGATCCCCGTACCATCCGGGAAAAGAACGGCGTTGACCCCACACCCACGGCGAGCATCACGTTGGTCATGCTCGGTCCTAAGGCGGCAACCACCGCTAATGCGAGCAACAAGCCGGGGAACGCGAGCATCACGTCCACGACCCGTTGAAGCAAGAGGTCGATCCAGCCGCCGAAGTACGCGGAAACGAGCCCGATCGTGACGCCGAGCACCGTAGCGACCAGAACCGCTACCACTGCGATCCGGAACGAGATCCGGGTCCCGTACACCACACGGGTCAGCGCGTCGCGGCCAAACTCGTCGGTCCCGAACGGATGAGACAGGCTCGGGGGCTGGAAGCGGTCGCGCATCTGAAGCTTGACGGGGTCGTACGGCGTCAGCAAGGGCGCGCTGACCGCTACGAGGGCGAGGCCAACGATGATTACGAGCCCGATGAGCGTGGTTCGGACCCCGACCAACTGCTGGAATGCCATGCGGAAGAAGCGCCTCCGCGGGCTAGCGGCCGCACCGGTTAGGGGGCTGGCCGCATCACGTAAGCGCCGTTCTGCTCCCGCCTGCACCGGAGGAACCTCAGTACCGGACGCGTGGGTCAATCGCGACATAGGCAATGTCCGTCATGAAATTGACCGCTAGATAGATCACGGCCGTGACGAGTACCGCGCCCTGGGCAATCGGAAGGTCCCGATTGCTAATGGCCTGGATGGCGAGTTGGCCCATCCCTGGGTAGGCGAACACGTTTTCGACGATGAACGCGCCGCTCAGGAGGGCGCCAACCTGGAGCCCGATGATCGTGACCTGCGGAATGAGCGCATTGCGGAGGGCGTGCCCCCAGGTCACCCGCCATTCCGACAGGCCCTTTGCGCGGGCGGTGACGACGTAGTGCTGGTTGAGGACCTCGAGCATGGTGGCCCGGGTCATCCTCGCGATGATGGCGGCACCGAGAGCGCCCAACGTGACCGAGGGCAGGACGAGGTGCCGCAGGTCACCAACCCCTCCCGCCGGGAACCAGCCCAAGCGAATGGAAAAGAGGAAGATGAGCATCAGGCCCAACCAGAAGCTCGGCATTGCCAGGGCGCCAACGGCGAAGAGCATGCTCGCGGTATCCAGCCAACTGCCCCGTCTGGTCGCCGAGATAATTCCCGTGACCCCCCCGAGCACGATCGAGATGATGAGGCTGGCGGCCGTCAGCTTCAGGGTGTTCGGCAAGCGCGAGCGAATCTCCTGCGTCACTGGTCGCCGGGACTGGATCGACCGCCCGAGGTCCCCCTGCGCGGCGCGCCAGACGAAGAGGGCGTAACGCTCATGAAACGGCCGATCCAGGCCGAGGTCGTGCTGGAGGGCGGCCCGCACCTCCGGAGAGGGCTTGGGCCGCCCGTGGAACATGATGTCAATTGGATCACCGGGCACCACGTTCATGATGCCGAAGACGAGCAGCGTAACCCCGAACAGCACCGGAATTCCCGACGCGATCCGCCACGCGGTGTACCGAAGCACGGGATAGTCCCTCTCCGCCGGTGGCTCGCCTCCCGATCGGCCCAGTCTCGCCGGCCTGCCGGCTCCTCTACGCTATGTAGGTGTCCTGCAGCACGAGTATGCCGTAGGAGCTGGAGTTGAGCGGACCGATGGCGAAGCCCTGGACCTTGTCCGGCGCAGCGTAGGTGTAGATGTCCGAGTACAGCGGCACCCCGGCGGCGTCTTGGAGCAGGAGGGTTTCGGCCTCGGCGTATAGAGCGGCGCGCTTCTCCTGATCGAGCTCGGCAAGCGTCTGGTTGATGACCTCCTCGAACCGCGCCACGTTGGCCCCATTTGACTGGCGGTAGCGGCCGAGGGGCTGGTCGCTGTGAGTCATCATGTAAAGCAGGTGCGAGGTGGGCCAACCCCAGTTGATCAGGTCCTCGTTGGTCGGGTTGTCTTCCAAGGAAATGGTAGCAAGCTCAGCGCCGACCTCCAATGTCTCGATCGTCATCTGGAATCCGACCTCGGCGGCGTACCCCTGCATCACCTCGACCACCCGTCGGAACGGGTCCGTGGAGAACGTCATCATGGTGACCTCGAGGGCCTGCCCGTCCTTCTCGCGGACGCCGTCACCGTTGCTGTCGACCCATCCCGCCTCTTCCAGCAGTGCGTTGGCTCGCTCAGCGTCGTACCCGTACCCGTGCTCTTCGCACGCCGTTCCACCCCACCCCGGCAGCCCGACGGGCATGAAGCAGAAGTTGCGGACCGCCTGGCCTTCCATCACGGTCGCAATGATCGTGTCGACGTCGATCGCGTGGGCGAACGCCTGCCGTACCTTCAGGTCGTCGAAGGGCGGCTTGAAGAAGTTGAACTCGACAAAGTTCGTCAGCGTGGCAGCCTCCGGTTTGGAGTACGTCGTGTAGCCCGAGCGATCGGTGAAGCTGCGGACGTGCTGCGGCGGCAGATTGACGAGATGGATTTCCCCGGCTTCGAGGGCCGCTATTAGGCTCTGGGTCTCCGGGATAACCCGCCAGACGACCTCGTCTAGGAAGGGCGCCCCCTTGTTCTCAACGTATGGCAGGAAGGAACGGTAGTTCGGGTTCTTAGCCAGCGTAATTCGATCGCCGGGAATCCACTCCTTGAACATGAAAGGCCCCGAGCCGACCGGCCGTTGTCCAAAGTCGTCACCAGCCGCCGTAACAGCCGTTGGCGACGGGATCCCGAACGCCGACACGGGTAGTGTGGCCAGCAGCGGTGCCCACGGGTTCTCGAGGACCAGCGTGACTGTGCGCGGATCTTGGACCCGTGTCTCCTGCAATTGGTCGATCCAGCTCGCAGAGCGCCCAGCCACGTTCGGGTCGATGGTGCGGTCGAAGTGCGCCTTCACGGCGTTGGCGTCGAGCACCGTCCCGTCGTGAAACTGAATCCCCTCGCGCAGGATGAACGTGTACTCCTTGGCGTCCTGGGAGATCTCCCACGACTCGGCGAGGTTCGGGACGACGTTGCCGTCCATGTCGAGGGCGGTGAGGGTGTCGTAGATCAATGCCATCGTGTCGCCGGAGGCAAAGGAGCCGGAGCGGATCGGGTCCAGACTCTGCGCGTCTTCCCCACGGCCGATAACGAGTGTTCCTCCCTTGCCCTCGCCCTGAATAATGGCCCCGACAGCATCCGTTGAGGCCGTGTCTGTAAGTCCCGTCAGGGCTGCACCGGCGGCAAGGCCGGCACCGCCCTGGAGGAGACGCCGACGACTGAGTGCGCTCGAAGCAACACCTGAGAGCCGATCATCGAACCGCGATCGAGAACGCTTCATAGTTGCGCTCCTTGTGCTGGTACCTCCAAGCGATCGACACGCTTGCCGTCGCTGACCACCTCCTTCTCGGCCACCATGCCCCAAGCGGTTTCAAGGCGGTGGAAGTGGATGCCGACTTTCGATCACCACCAGATCGCACGCCTCCAACAGGGCGACCACCCCTCATTCGGAACAATGATTACGGCCGAAGCCTAGGAAGCCTAGACTACATGAACCTGAAATGCATAGCGGACTTGTAGACAAGGGCTGAGCCAACCATGGAAGCCGAGATTGATGGCGATAACATCTGCCAATCACCTCTCGACGAGCGCTCGGTGCATCCGGTCCAACCAAATCTCCTCCCGCGAGAGCGCACCAGGTGAGGCATCGGCTTGAATCGAGGTGGCGGCGTAGCCCTCCAAGAGGTCAGGGAGGGTGTAAGCGTCTCGGAAACAAAACCGGGGCAGTTTAAGGACGTAGTTGCGCCGATGGAACGCGCTGATGACCGGACCAACGTGCTCGGATGCTGGAGGGCCCTGAGTGCCTAGTCCAGCCGCGCTCAGCTCAGGGCGAGATCCTCGGCGACCTGAACCTCGACCAGCCCCATACCTGGTCGCACGCCGTCCTGGGCTATCACGTCGGGCAGCACGCCCGCCACCCCGTTTCCACGAGGCTCTGCGTGGACGGCGTGAACGGAAAGCCGTATCACATCGCCGGCCAGGCAGTGGGCGCTGATCTTAAGTTGGGGTTGTCCGGCTGTCAACCTATGGACAACTCGCCGAGCGCCAACACGTGGAGAGGCTTGGCCTAGTCTTCGTCTTATGGCTCCGGCACCGCGCCAACCCAGGCGTCGAACACGAGGCGCGCGACGCGTCCGTTCAGGACGTTCCCCTCGTGCTCCGCGCTGAAGCCCGTGTCCTGGCTGCCTTCGGTCATCGTGGCGATCACAAACGTGACGTTCGGAGTTTCGACGATCGCGGCATCAGCGCGAACGCCAGGGTAGAACCCGGTCTTGTTCGCGATGGAAACCAACTGCGGCTGGCCTAGGTCGGCCGCATAGGGGTTGAATGGCAAGTAACGGGGGATTTGGTCTCGGTATTGTTGGCGACGCAAGTGGTCGCGCATCGCTGCACAGGCATCCGGCGTCACGATGGCATCGGTCGCGATGAACTCCATCAAGCGTCCCAACTCGCGCGGGGTCGAGAGGGCATACTGCCGAGTATCCCCGCCGAGCTGCATGCTCCAGATCAGCTCGGTGTGGTGCAACCCCCACTCGCGGAGAGTGGCGTTGATTCGCTCCTTCCCCAGGAGTCGAACCAACATCCCCGTTGCGACATTATCACTGACGACGATCATCGCGCGCGCGAGGTCCGTGATCGTCAGCTCAAGCCCCGGCTCGAACTCCCTCAAAATGCCGGAGCCACCGGACCAATCGTTGGTGCTCATGGGAATCCGGCGCTTGAGATCGACGAGACCCGTGTCAGCCTGCCGGTATAACTCAGCGAGTACGCAGACCTTGATGACGCTCGCCGTGGGCATTAATGCATCGCATCGGTAGCCGATCTCCGCCTCAGTGGATAGGTTCTTCGCGAAGAGACCCAGTTCCCCAGAGAATCCGGCGCTTACCTTGTCGATTGAGCTTAAGCGTTTAGCATCTCCCATGCGTTCAACCACCTGACCCTCCGTTCCTGGCGCGAGAGGAAAACGTGTGCCGACTCAACATGGCTTGCGTTCAGCGTCACCGCCTCTGACGCGCATTCTGCTCCCTGAATCATATCCCCGACTCGGCTGCTGAAGCCCAAATCGGCTTCGTCGTTCCTCGACATCGAGCAAGAAGTGCTGGGGGTGTCCCCGTTGGAAGCCGTATCTGCACTGGCAGGTTTGATACGATTCAGACCGCTGGCCGAGTCATCGGTCCGGTCCCCACAGCTCCCACTGTGTGAGACACGGGAAACTGACTACGGCACAACCCCTGTCAGTCAACGTCGTCGAGGGGCCAGATCGGTCGATTGATCCGTCGGTACGGCAGCTTCGCAAGGTCGACCGTCGCCAGCCCCGGCGTGTCGCAGCCCACGATCGTTCCGCCAAGGTGCGCGAACCTCGCCGGGAAGTGCTGGTGCGACTTCAGAGCGACGGCGTGGGCAGCGGGTGACGTCGATCCCGTGCAGCAGGAAGGCTTCTGCATCCAAGGTTTGGGTCCGCACCTAGGAGACGAGCACGTCGACGCTGCCAATCTCCAAGTCCGCCATCGGCCCCAGGTTCGCCTGGCTCCCGGCGCGCATCGGGGTGGCGTAGCGGAACCGGCCGTCGGTCAGGCCCTTGACGTACGCCTGTGCCTTGATTGGAGATCCGTAGAGGTCATCCGTCTTCCCCCCAGGCGGACCTCGATCATTGACCCAACACCCGCCGGGTGGCCTGGCGGGCAACCTCGAGATCCCAGACGAAGCCGAAGCAGCTTCCTGGGTCGTCGGCCGGGGGCGGCGAAGGACGGTGCCGACCGGCACGATGGAGGGCGGCTACTCCGCGATCAGCGACTCAAGCGCCAGGTCCCGGTCGCCGAAGGCAAGGCCGAGGATCGGAAGGGTCACGCCAGCGGCGCGCCGTTCGGCGATGCGTGCCCGGCACTCGTCGGGCGTCCCCGCACAGGTCAAGCGATCGACCACCTCATCGGGAACCAACTCGGCGGCCACCGCCGCGCCACCCTGGACGTAGGCGCGCCGGATCGCATCGGGTTCGGCCTCTGGCACCCCGGACTCCCGGGCGATGTTGGGGAAGTTGGAGAGGTACGTCGCGACCAGCGGCCGGATGGCGTCCTTCGCCTTAGCGGAGTCAGTGTCGATCGAGACGGAGAGGAACGACGCGATGTCGACCTCCTCGGCCCTGCGACCCGCTCGGTCCGCTCCCAGCCCAATATGGGCGAGCGCACGATGGGCATAGTCCACGGAGGTAAACCCGTTCAAGATGACGCCGTCAGCGATCTCGCCGGCAAACGCCAGCGCTTGGAGGCCGGTCACCCCAAAGTAGACGGGCATCATCGGCCGGCGCGGCTGGAAGTCCAGCTTCACGTCGCGCACGCTAACGGTCTCGCCCTGGTACGTGACCGATTCCCCGGTCAGCAGGCGGCGCGTGACCTCAAGGCATTCCCGCATCCGGACGAGCGGCTTGGTAAACCCGAAGCCCTGCTTGTCCAGGATGTGCGGCGAGCCGGGACCGATCCCGAGGATGACCCGTCCGTCCGCCACTTCGTCGAGCGCGGCGAAGGTGACTGCGGTCAGCACCGCCCCGCGGGTCACCGCGTTGACGACAACGGTTCCTACCTTGACGCGGCTGGTGGCGACCGCGACCGCCGTCGCGGTCGTGATCGCGTCGCGGGTGAAGCGGGTCTCCGTCAATTAGACTGAGTCATAGCCGAGGTCCTCCGCTCGCTTGGCGATGCGCATCATCTCGGGGACGGTCGGCGTCCCCAGTAGCCCGAGAGCGGTCCTGGCCGTTCGCATGCGCGCTCGTTCCTCCTCTCCGTCGACGATGCTCGCTCGGTCGTAGTCGCACTCACCCAACGGTGATCCGCGCGGACAGACGCCGGACGAAGGGGAACTCGTCCCCGACGTACTCCTTCGGCTCGGGGTCCTGGAAGGCCCGAACCTTCGCCGTATGGATGCCCAAGTCGTGCAAGGACTCCGCGAGCTTGATCACCGCCCCAGTCCCGTCGAGTACTGGCACGCTCACCTTGGCTTGCATGCGCTCCTGCAGCGGCCCCATCCCGGCGCACCCAAGGCAAATTGCCTCCGCACCGTCCTCGTCGATCGCTGCCTGCGCCTCCGCGATCATCAAGCGCTCGGCGCGGTCCCAGTCCTGCTCGATCTCGAGGACACCTAAGCCAGTAGTGCGGATCGATGCACAGCGATCGGTCAAGCCGTACCGCCGTACGAGGTCGAGCAGCATGGGCTTCACCCGTGGCAGAACGGAGACGATGCTGAACTGGTGTGCGACGAGGCAGGAGAGGTGAATGGCCGCCCCAGCGATCCCGATCACCGGCACGTCGACCAGTTCCCGGGAAGCCGCCAAGCCCGGATCACCGAAGCAGGCGATCACGAAGGCCTCGTAGCGATCACGCTCGCGGGCGATCACCTATAGCGTCGCCGCCGCGGCGATCGCTTCTTCGGCGTGGCCCTCGATCAACCGCGGACCGAAGTCGGGGCTGACGCAATCGACCTCCGTACCGGCTCTCGCGGCCTACCTTGCTACCCGAGCGATGTCCTCGGTCATCGAGGGGCTCGTGTTCGGGTTCACAACCAGGATCTTCATCGGCTCCTCCCCCTCCATGGCGAGCAGGTCCGATCTCTTTGGCCTTCGACGGCGTTCTTCGCGGCAAGTCGGACGCGCCTGAGGGAATCCTGAGCCGGCCCGGCCAAACAGGCGCGTCTCGGGAGCGTCCCGCCTACGCCCTGGTGGCCTGTGTCCGCGGCTGACTGCCGAGAGCACGAACCTGGCGTCGCAGCGGTCGGCCGGCGAGGCGTCCCGTCTCTCTCCCGTTCCACACTGCGGGCACCCCGTTGACGACGACGTGGACGATGCCATCTGGGTGGACCTTCGGCGCCTCATAGGTGGCATGGTCGATGATCGTGTCGGGATCGAAGATCGTCAGGTCGGCGAAGACATTGGCGCGAAGGACGCCCCGGTCGGGCAGACCTAGCCTCCAAGCGGAGAGGCTCGTCATCTTGCGAACGGCTTCCTCCAACGGTTCCAGCCCGACCTCCCGGACGTAGTGGCCAAGCTTGCGGGGAAACGTCCCGTACGTCCGGGGGTGCGGCTCGCCGCCCATCAACCCGTCGGTGCATGTCATCACCCACGGTGCGGCCATGATCGTACGGACATCGTCCTCCAACAGCGCGTGGATGATCATCGAGACATCGAGGTCCTCCTCGAGGAGCAAGCTGACCATCGCGTCGTACGGCTCGACCGACCACGCCGCCGCGATCTCTGGGAGACGCTGGCCGATGAAAGACCGGTTGCGCTCGGTGCGGACGCCGGAGATGACGATGTTCGTCCAGCCGACGGCGACGATCGTGCTCTCCCAGTCGGACCTCCCCTGCTCGATCTCGCCCTTGATCCGGCCCCGTAACCTCGGATCCTCGAGGTAGCGCCTGACGCCTTCCGTTCCTGCGGCGTGGCACCAAGGTGGGAGGAGGGCACCGAGCATCGTGCTGCCGGCTAGGTACGGATACTGGTCGGCGGTGACGTCAAGCCCCTCCGTACGGGCGCGCTCCACCGCCTCGACCATGGCCTGGGCTTTGCCCCAGGCCTGCCGCCCCCGGGCCTTGAAGTGAGAGATGTGGCAGGCAGCCCCAGACTCCCGGGCGATCCGGAAGACTTCCTCCATCCCTTCCAGCACGCGCTCCCCTTCATAGCGCATGTGGTAGACCATGAACGAGCCGTGCCGGGCGACAATACGCCCCAGCGCAATCAACTCTTCCGTCCCGCTGTAGACGCAGGGCGAGTAGATCAGGCCGGTCGAGAACCCGACCGCGCCCTCGGCGAGTGCGAGGTCCAGGACCTCGCCCATCCGGTCGAGCTCGGCTTGGCTCGGGGCACGGTTCTCCATCCCGAGGACGTGGAGCCGGATCGGGCCGTGGCCGACCATCGCGGCCAAGTTCAGCGCGGTGCCGCCGCACCGATCGAGGTACTCACCGAATGACCGCCAATCCCACGGTACGTCAGGGTCGCCGTTCAGACCGGAGAGGTGCTGCCGCCACATCGGGACGTACTCAGGCGGGATCGGCGCCTCGGAGAGACCGTCCTGCCCTAGGAGTTCGGTCGTAATCCCCTGCCGTAGCTTGGGGACGAGCTGTGGGTCACTCATGCAGACGAGGTCGGAGTGAGAGTGCATGTCGATGAAGCCCGGCGCCACGGCCAACCCGGACACGTCCACGATCGTCCCGCGTGGTTCGACGTCCGTGCCGACGGAAACGATCCGGTCGCCGGCAATCACAATTGCCCCCACGTAGCCGGCCGCCCCGGTCCCGTCGACGATCGTGCCCCCGACTAAGGTGTAAGAAGACTCAGGCAATTCTTGAGGCAAGGTCACGCGACGCCCTCCGTCAGCAATGGATTGACGGCCGATCAAGCATCCTGGCGCAGGCCGTCGTCGACCAACATGAGCGCGGCGACTAGCGAGAGGATCGCGACACCTGGGAAGAACGATACCCACCACTCGCCGGCGGTGATGAAGCCGGCCCCCTCGCTGATCATGAGACCCCATTCTGGCGTCGGCGGCTGGATCCCGAATCCGAGGTAGCTGATGCCGGCGATCGTCATGATCGCCCACGACAGGGTCATCGCCGACTGCGCCATGACGGGCCCCAGGCTGTTCGGGAGGAGATGGGTCAGGATGAGACGACGGGTGCTGACGCCGATGCCGTGGGCGGCCTCGACGTACTGCTTCTCCTTCTCTGCGAGCATCGAGCCCCGGACGAGCCGTGCATAGAGCGGAAGGAAGACCACGCCGATGGCGATGACGAGGTTCCCCATGCTGGCACCCAACGCTCCGGCTAGCATGAGGGCCAGCACGAAGCTCGGAAAAGCGAAGAGCACATCCATAAGCCGCATGAGAGCGTTGTCGACCCAGCCCCCGGCATTAGCGGCGGCTGCGCCGGACCGCCAGCCCTGCCTCCTGGCACCACTCGGCGTACTGGTCCATTGCGGCGACCCACTCCGGCGAGTAGACCGTCCGCCAGACCCCGGTCTCGCCGTGAGCGCCGAACTGGGCCAACTCCATGATCGTGCGCTCCACGAGCGCAGGATCGACTCTGATGCGAGGAATCATTGCCAAGATCGTGTCCTCCTCCGCAGCTCGAGAACAAAGTAGAGCAATGAAGGGGATGGCTGTGTCAGCCCGCTGTTCGTCACTATTGATGGTGCACTGGCAGTGCGGCGGAGTGTAGTCACGGCATCACGAAAGCGTCAAGTGGAGTTGGAGTGTCCGGGACGGTGGCAAAGGGGATTGATCGGCACCACGGATCTTGGTCCACCCTGACCCGCACCCGCACCCCGCGCACGGGAGAGCAGGTGTTACGGTGCGCGGGGCCAATTCGGATAGGGTGGTAACGGTGATCAGTCGGCAGCGGCGGGGGCGTGTTGGGTTTGGCTGAGGTGGCGGAGCTCGTGGGCAAGCATCTGGGGGTCGCGGTTGACGTGGAAGGCCCATTGACCGAGCTGACCCCAATGGTTGACGGCGGAGACCCAGCGTTTCGCGGCGGCGTGCTTGGCGTTCTCCAGGTCGGTTTGGTGGCCCTTGACCTCCAGGATGAGGGTACGACCGTCGGCGAGCTTGACGAGGTAATCGGGCTTGTAGACGTGGCCGACGCCGAGGTAGTCGTAGGGGATGAGGAGGCCGAGCTGCTCGTTACGGGCGTAGGCGAGGACGTGGCCGGCGTCGGCGGCTTGCTCTAGGCGGAAGGTGGCGGACTGCTCCCAGCGGAGGGTGTCGGCCGGAACCTGGTTGATGTGGCTGCGCTGCGCGGCGTGGCAAGGCTTGGTGGTCTTGAAGGCGACCTCGGCGGTGGTGCCGATCGGCTTATAGCGGTTGAGGACGGGGAGGAGGGGCGCTTCCCCCAGGGTCTCGTCCGGCTCGATGGCGCTGACGAGGCGCTCGACGATCAGGTTGACGTACCGCTGGTGGCCGACCTCGCGAGGATCGTTGCCGCGGAGGATCACCTTGCGGTCGACGTACTCCTGGGCGAGACGGAGGACCTGGGGAAAGAGCTGCTGGCGGGAGCGGGTTCGAAGGGCGGGGCTGCCTTCCCGGCCGTGGGCGGTGGTGGCGTCGCCGACAAGGACGGTGACGACCTGGCGGGCGATCTCGAAGACGATCGCCTGGACGTGGGTGGTGGCGTAGAACTGATGCCGGTCCTGGAGGTCGTACTG
>JALYMD010000216.1 GCA_030773875.1 Chloroflexota bacterium
CGGATAACCCTGATGGCAGCGGTTGGGCGGACGTGGATTGGGCGAGCGCCGTCCAGGGCAGCCGCTACCACTACCAGCACGGCCTGCCGTTGGCGGAGGCGCGGGCCGCGTTGCCTCCCTTCTACAAGGTGGTGACGCGGCTCGAATCGGCGGCGCTGGAGCCGCACGAGAACGACTACTACGTTCCCAGCGACCGCCTCGCGGACTTTCTCGCGGAGTTGGCGCTCGCTGGCGGGGCTGAGGCCGTCTGGCACGTTGAGCCGTGCGAAACACCACCGCCGGAGAGCCGGGTCGGGTGATTGGGGGTAGCGAACGCGCCAAGTCGCCGCGCGTTGTCAAGACCATCTCGCCAAGCTCCTCATGACGGAGAGGAGCGGGGTGAAGCGGGTGCGGCGTAGGAAGAAGCCACCCATGATGGAGTTGAATTGGGCCCGCAGTGGCGGGGAACCCACCATGTCGCCCTGACGACCGCTGATCTCGATGCCACGGGGCGCTTCTACCACGGCCTGCTCGGCATGCCGCTGGCCGGCGGCAAGGGCGCCAACCCCGTCCACGGCCGCCACTACCTGTTCGACGCGGGCGGCTTCCTGATTGGCTTCTTCGAGCAGCCCGCGCACGCGGCCCCGGCCGCCCCGCCTGGCTGGAGTCGTGCTTTCGGCCTCCTACCCGGCGCCTTCCAACATCTGGCGCTGGCGGTGACGGACGAGGCCAGCCTGGAGGCGCTCCAGGCGCGGCTGGTTGCAACGGGGGTGGAAGTGACCGATTGGCTGCACGAGGGGCCGATGCGCCAATTTCTGTTTGCCGACAACAACGGCATCGTCTGAGAGGTCACCTGGACGCCGGAGAGCGAAGGGACCTCGGCGGGGTGGGTATTCGACGACGCTGACCCGGTACCGGCGGCGCGGGAGATCCGGGAGGAGGGGCGGCTGCGACGCTAGCCGGCGGTGGGTCGGTCACCGGCCGGTGAGTCTGACGCCTGGCACGGTAGCCAGGCTGCCCGGACTCCATGGGGGTCACCAGTCATCAACCGAGTGAGGGGCCCGCGGGAGGCGTGCTCGGCGCCGAGGAATCGGGAGGGGCGCGACCAAGCGCTCCGCGAGCGGTAGGCCAGAGCGCTTCAAGCTGCCGAGCAACGGCTTTGCCGCCGCCTTATCGGCCATCACCCCCTCTCGGGCACCGGCTTTGCTCGGGTTGCCACCTCCGTGGATAGGGCGTTCAGCGTGCCCGCCTGGGAACTCGGGGTGCTAGCCAATGAGCCGCCTCACGCTCAACCCGGACTCATCCCTCCTTGACCTGAGCCACGGCAGCGGTCGCAATGAAGAGGCTTTGCCCGAGCACGGAGGGCCATCCAGCGGGTAACCATAGGTGGCCTTTCCGGCACTATAAGGGTGATATGGGCAGCCATCGCATGGAGCAGGGGGCCGAGTTCCCCGGCAGTGATGATGCCGCGCTGGTGGCGGCGGCGCGAGGCGGTGACCGGGAGGCGTTCGCTCTCCTGATCACCCGCCACCACCGGGTGCTCGCCGCGCTCTGCCGACGCGCGCTCGGGGATCCCATGCTGGCCGAGGATGCGGTGCAGGAGGCGGTGCTGCAGGCGATGCTCGGTCTCGACCGGCTCCGGCGACCTGAGCGCTTCGGTGCCTGGTTGTCGGGCATCGGCCTCAACGTCTGCCACCACGTGCTGCGCGAGCGATCGCGTGGGGCGTGGTCCTTGGAAGCGATCTACGGCGGCCGTGCGGGACCCGAGCCGACCGATGACGGGGCCGATCCCGCCGAGATCCTTGTCGTGGCCGAGATCCGGGGGCGGGTCCACGCCGCGGTGAAGGGCCTGCCCTCGGGGCAACGAGCGGCGGTGGTGCTGGTCTACCTGCAGGGACTGACCCAGGCGGAGGCGGCGGCCGTTCTCCGGGTCGAGGTCGGGGCGGTCAAGGCACGGTTGCACAAGGGACGGGCGGGGCTCAGGCGGCGCCTTTCGGACGGGGAGGACGCGGTGGAGAAGAAGCTGACGCGACGGACGGTGGCGAAGGCGGCGGGGGGCATGGCGGGCATCGTCGCAGGGCAGCATCTGATGGAAGCGGAGGCCCGGACAGGGCAGGCAGGAGATGGAGTGAACGAGATGGGCGGCGAGCAGTTTGTGGAGATGCGCGTGGCCGATGTGCGGCGCGGGCGGAAGCAGGAGGGACATCCTGCCCACCACGCCGTGATTCTCGAGGAGATCGCGGGCGAGCGTCGCCTGCCAATCTGGGTGGGGGAGTTCGAAGGCACTGCGATGGCCCTCCGTCTCGAAGGAATCGCGCCGCCGCGCCCCATGACTCATGCGTTCGCCGTGAGCCTGCTCCAGGCAGCCGGCGGGCGGGTGCACGAGGTCCAGGTCACGAAGCTAGCCGGAGAAGTCTTCTACGCCGTCGCCGTCATCGAGGGAGCAGCGGGGATAACGGCCGTGGATGCCCGGCCGAGCGACGCCATCACCCTAGCGCTCCTGGCGGGAGCCCCGATCCGGGTCGCGGCCACGGTGCTTGCGGCGACGGTCCCGCCCGATATCCGGCAAGAACGGCAGGAAGCGTTGTACGCCGAGGGCACCGAGGGGGCGACGGAGATCGTGAGCACGGTGATGGAGGAGATGGCCAGGTACGCCACGGTGCTTCGCCCAGAAGCCAAGAGCCAGCGGCGCTGACCATTGCACGAGGCCGGGTGTTCGCGGACCAGCCGGATCGAAGCCGATCCGGCGCAGGTCTGCCTTGACCCAGAGGCGCAGGGCCGGGAGGCATCACCCGAGCGATGCCTCCAGGCCGTCCGC
>JALYMD010000217.1 GCA_030773875.1 Chloroflexota bacterium
TCCGGCAATTTCAGCGTCGGGGCGGGCTGACCCACCTTGGTCGCCCCGGGCGCTGGCGCCTGTGGAGCAGGGCGCGCCGTGTCGACGCTGCCGTTGCCGTTGCCGTTGCCGTTGGTGCGGGCGACCGCTGCGGGCACCGGCGCCGGGCTGCCGACCGTGCGCGCTACCAGCTGTCGGATCGCCTCAGCGCCCGGAGAGGGCGGGCTGCCGATGGTGCTGTCAGCCCGGACCAGGATCGCAGTCGGCGTCCCGTTGGCCATGTACGCCTGGGCCACCTCACGATCGGACTGAAGGAGGACGTGGGCGATGCCATGCTCGGCGCTTTTGGAACGGTTGGCCTCCGGTTTGCCTCGAGTCACCAAGGCCACGGTCATCATGCCGGAGTGCTCGCGCTGCCAGCGGCCGATATCGGGCAGAAGCCCATTGCAGGGGCCGCAGTTGGGATCAGAGAAGATCAGCAGGACCGGTTTGCCTGCGGCCCGCAAGGCATCCAGAGTCATGGTTTCGTCATGGAGACCGGAAAGGCTAAATGCCGGAGCTGGAGAGCCGACCGCCAATCCGGGGGGTGGCTGTGGAGCAGGGACGGTAGGGGTGCGGCCTACAGCCGCGCCGGACCCGGCCATTGCCTCCTCAAGAGCATCCAGGCGGAGCAGCAGCCGCCCGTTCTGGCCCAGGAGGTGTACCAGCGCCCAGCCCTCTGCTGCGAGGAGCATCAGCCCAAGCGCCCCGATCACCAGCGCAACCCAGCCGGCAGCGGATAGGTCGTCGGCCCACCCTACAAGGCTGGAGCCGGGGTCGTCGGAGCCCGCCGTGACGACGAAGGCGGCGACAGCCGCCAGAACCCCGTTGCGAATCAGCGTCGCTACGCCAGCCGGTTCGGAGTGAAGCGGCCCAAAGCAGTGGCAGTCCGGCTGGCGACCCCGCGCCAGGTTGTAACCAATGCCGAGGACGAAGGCGAGCAGGAGCACTAGGGCGCCGAGGCCGCCCCACCAGGCGGTGGCGAGCGGCAGGAGGAGAACCGCGACGGCGATCTCGGCGATCGGGAGCGCGAGCCCCGCGGGGGCGGCCAGTCGCTCGGGGACGCCGAAGCCGCGCATGGCCTGGCGCGATCCGCTCCGGTCGGCGAGCTTAGCGACGCCAGCCACGACGAACACCGCGGCCAACACCAGCCGCGCGAGAAGGAGAGCGGTGTCCATAAACGTCCCCCGCGAACGACGCGCAAATCCGGCTTTATGGTCTCTGTGTCCGGCCGAACCTCGGGGTTATGCCCGGACAAGCTATGGGATACCTCGGATTGTAGCAGGTGTGTTGCTCATTGCAGCCTCAAAACAAGATGAAACGGCCTCGTTCGGTTGTCGCCGACGTGCGCGGCACGAACGGGCATCGAGACCGGACGCTCGAGGTAGGTTTGCTTGTGGTCTGCGCGACGGTACCGGAGAGTCGCTGTTACCCCACCACAGCCCAGCGACTCTTGATGATGGCGTTGCCATCATCAAGTGCTCCGTCACGCTCAACTGAGCCGGGCTCCCCGTCCACGAGCGCTTCGTCGCCCCTGACCGCGCCAAGCAGCACCGGCGATCTCTACAGGCTGGAGGACGCTGCGCGGTCGAAGGGGGTGTCCTACCGGGCGGTCGGACAGGCGTCCGCGCGGCAAGTTGTCGGCTTGTTCGCAGCCTCGAGAGAGAGCAGTCGTCGAGGACGAAGTGGAATTGTCGCCCCCACCGCGGCAGCATTGGCGCTCTGGCCACCGCTACAGTCCAGCATGGAGAGAATCCGGGGTAGGCTCTGTGACTACCAACTGCCGTTCGGCCCGGTGTTGAGTGCTGCCATGTCCGCCTCTGTTGTTCCCGTCCTTGCCCCGTCCCGTGTAGACTCACGATCCGGCGATCACCGACGCTCCATCCGAGGCGCTGCCTGGGAATCAGCTCGGGAACCCGTCCTTCCGTGGGATCAGGTGCCATCGCGACGGTAGGTGAGATCGGCAAGGATGACGAGAGAACCGGGATTTTGCACCTGGCAGACCAGGTTGAGATCTCATCGGCGAGCGGTGGACAGTCGTCGGCTGACTCCGAACCGTGGCACATCACCGTCATCCCGATCTCAGTCCTGGACGCGCTGGAGTCGCGCACCGGTGTCGGTGGCACCCGCGCGTCTCGCATGGCCCATTGCGATGCACCGAGTCATCCGATGAGTCCTCGCGCGGGGCGGCCGCCACGGGGGGGACGATCGGGCTTGGGGGCACCCGGAATCGGGTCGGATGGTGGGAACCGGCGTGGCCGGACGGATCAGACCGTCGAGAGCGGCGGCCCCACTGACCCTGGACACGTGGGACGTATCTCACCTGGCGCGCTGCCAGGGGTGGTCATCCGGGCCTACGGGAAGTATTTCGATGTGCAGCTCAATGATGAGCCGCGCACCCTCCTCTGTACCGTCAAGGGCAGCTTGAAGCGGGAACGCCGGAGGACCGACCTCGTGGCGGTGGGTGACCGGGTCTGGGCCATCGATGTCGGGGAAGGGGAGGGGCAGATCGAGGCGGTGGAGCCACGTACTCGTGCCCTCTCCCGCCTGGCACGCAATACCCAAGACGTGGAACAGGTCATTCTTGCCAACCCGGACCAGGTGCTCTTCCTGTTTGCGGTCCAGGAACCGGAGCCTCATCGCCGGATGCTCGACCGTTTCCTCGTGCTCGCCGAGTCTGCCGGACTCCCTGCCATCATTGGCGTCAACAAGATCGACTTGGACGGGCCGGCGCCGGATCACCCCGGCACGACCCGGGCGGAGGTGACGTTCGGAGACTACCGGGCTGCCTATCCGGTCCGATATCTCAGCGTCGCGGCGGGGACCGGAGTAGAGGAACTCCGGGAGGATTTGAAGGGCAAGGTGACCGCGGTCGCCGGGCCGTCGGGTGTCGGCAAATCCAGTCTCCTCAATGCGCTCCATCCGGAGGGCGATCGGGCGGTCGGCGCGATCTCGGCCGCGACCGGTAAGGGGCGCCACACCACGATCGCCACCCAGCTCTACCGCATTGGCCCCGATACCTACGTCGCTGATACGCCGGGTATCCGTGCCCTGGCGCTCCATAGCGTGCCGCCGGAGACCCTGGATCGCTGTTTTCCCGAATTGCGCCCCTACCTGGACGGGTGCTTCTACCACGACTGCACCCATCTCCACGAACCGGGCTGCGCCGTGCGGGAGGCCCTGGAGGCCGGCAAGATCGCCCCGGAGCGCTACGAGAGCTACGCCGCCCTGCGGCGGGGCGACCAAGGCGAGGAGTGAGGCAGAGGTCGCAACCGGGCGAACCGACCTTGATTGCGGTGCCTCTGGCGAGTGACTATCGCGAGATCGTCAGCAGGCTGTCCTTCTTGTAGGAATGCTCGTCTTCCCATGGACGGCCTTCGGCGAAGCGGGTGGAGCGGAACGGGGTGAGGTCGACGAGCTTCGGCGCTCCATCGGTAATCCACTCCGCGAGGCAGATGCCGATCGCCGGGGAGGTCTTGAACGAGGTCCCGCTGTCGCCGGTCATGACGAAGAGGCCGGGGATCCCGGGAATCTGGTCGATGATCGGGTGGCTATCAGGGCTGACCATGATCATCCCCGCCCAACCCCCGCGCATGGTTGCTCCAGCAAAGGCCGGGAAGCGAGCTGCCAACGCCGTCCGCGCCACGTCGATCTGGCATGCGTCCGGCGTCTCCTGGAACCCATCCGGCTCGGTCCGCCCGGCACCCAGCTCCACCCCGATCAGCGTGCTGTTGAAACCCTCCGGGCGGAACCAGGAGGATCGCGTGGCGTCGATCACGACCCGATGGCGCCGCCGTTGATCGATCTCCGGTGGCCAGCGGAAGATCACCACCTGAACCCGCTCCGGCGTCAGCCCAAAATCGAGACCCAGGGGCAGCAGCAGGCGATCCGCCCACGCGCCACCGGCGAGCACGACGGTTCCCGTCGCGATCCGACCGGCGCTCGTCTCCACACCCACGACGCGGTCCCCCGCAACGAGGATCGCGGTGGCTTCGGTCTCCGTGCAAATTGCCGCGCCTCGCGCGGCGGCTGCCGCCGCGAAGCCGTAGAGGGTCCCATTCGGGTCGGCGTAACCGGAGTTCGGCTCGAACGCGGCGTAGGTGAGGTCGTCGGTCCGCATCAGCGGCTCGATCTCCCGCACCTCGTCGGCGGAGACCACGCTCGTCTCGATTCCGATCGCCTGCTGGGCGGCCACGTTCGCGCGCAGCTTGGCCTCGTCCGCGGGGGAGACGACCTGGACAAACCCGGTCGCTTCGAACCCGGACGATCCCGCGCCGACCTCCTCATCCCAGTTGCGGAAGATGCGTAGGCTCTCCAGCGTCAGGCGCGACTCGTGCACGTTGGCGTAGTGGGCACGGACCAGCGCGCCTGACTTGCCGGTGGCGCCCGCTCCGAGCCGGCGCCGCTCCAGCAGCACGATGTCCCGCACCCCGCGCTTTGCGAGCTGAAAGGCCGTCGAGGCCCCGCTCACGCCGCCGCCGATCACGACCACCTCGGCCGTTCGGGGAGGGACGCTCTGGGGCACCGGCAATCCGTTCGTGCTGCGGTCCATGGTTGTCTGCTCCCTGGTGATAGAGCGGTTGGCTGGCGGGTGGGAGCGCCGCTCCGCGGTGAACCATCGATGTGGCGATCCTACCATCAGCCAAAATGGTCCGCGCGAATCCCCTTTCTGCGGGGTCCCGTATCCTTTGCCTGATCGGACTAATGGAGATGAGAGGTGGATGCCAATGGCAACCGAGGCAACGTCGGATCCGGTCGAGGAACTCATTGCGTTTCTGAGCCCGGCCGTCACCGATATCCTGCGCCGGATCGATGCGGACGAGTTCACGACTCCCCAATTGATCGAGGTGATGCAGACCGACCCGGACGCCGACGCCGCCTACCGGGAAGCCGTCCGGCGATGGGGTGAGACGGAGCGGACGGCCAAGATGGTTGTCCACGGCCAGGTGGTGCCGTTGATCCTGCGCCGATCCGATCTCGTTGAATGGGCAGGGTACGCGCACGGCGAAGAGGACCCGTACGCAGTGCCAGCATGGTGGCGACTCCGGCGGGAGGCGACCGGGGAACCAGCCGGGAAGGGATAGGGCTCCTGTTCTATGGATGGGACCCTGGAAACGGGTCGCCAGCGAGGACAAGAGGACCTTTCGTCGAATGGGCGTGGCTCACGCCACCTCCCGCACTGTACAAACATCGACATAACCGGGATATCCACCGTAGGATAGGACGTACACGGCACCGTCGATACTCTGCGGCGGCAAGCGCTGTGACGCGAGGACCGGCCGGCGCCCACGGCGGCGCGACGGCGGCCTCATCCCCACGGATGGGATGATCTGATGCAGAACCGCGATGGGAACAAGCCGTCGAAGAGCCCGCTCCGCGGGCCCAACTCCTCAGACCGCCGACAGGGAGGCCCGAAGGGGACTGGACCCAATGGGAGCCAGCCACGCCGGCCACGGATCCCCACTTGGCTCATCGCCGGCGGGATCATCGCCTTGCTGGCCTATAACCTCTACCAGTTCGTGCTGCCCAACGACGAGCCAGCGCGGACGGAGGTTCCGTACTCGGTCCTGTACGGGCAGATTGAGGCCGGCAATGTCCAGGAGGTTTCGATCTCCCAGACGCGGATCACCGGCGAACTCAAGCAGCCGATTGTCTACAACACCAACACGGACCAGATTGTTCAATCGGCTCCCAGCGACGACTTGCCGAGTGGCCAGGTCAGCACTCGTCGCGTGCGGGCCGAGATGCCGCCCGTCGAGGATCAGAATCTGCTGCCGCTGCTGCGGGAGCAAAACGTCAGCGTGGAGGGGGATCAGAGCGACGGTTCGCTGCTGACCAGCCTGCTCTTCAGCGCGCTGCCGTTCCTGCTCTTCATCGGTCTCATCTTCTTCATGGGCCGCCAAATGTCCCGCGGGCAGCAGAACGTGTTCGGCTTCGGCCGGAGCAAGGCCCGCCAGCACGATCCCGAGCGGCCCCAGGTCACGTTCGCCGATGTCGCGGGCGAGGATGAGGCCAAGGCGGAACTGACAGAGGTTGTCGACTTTCTGCGGAACCCCGCCAAGTACCACTCCCTGGGTGCGCGGCTACCACGCGGCGTGCTCCTGGTTGGCCCGCCGGGCACCGGTAAGACGCTGACTGCCCGGGCCGTCGCTGGTGAGGCCGGCGTGCCCTTCTTCAGCGTCTCCGCGTCCGAGTTCGTGGAGATGTTTGTCGGTGTCGGTGCCAGCCGCGTCCGCGACCTGTTTGAGAAGGCGAAAGCTGCGAGCCCGGCGATCATCTTCGTCGACGAGTTGGACGCCGTTGGACGCCAGCGGTTTGCCGGCCTCGGTGGTTCCAACGACGAGCGCGAGCAGACCCTGAACCAGCTACTCGTGGAGATGGACGGCTTCGAGACCAATCAGGAAGTAATCGTCATGGCCGCCACCAACCGGCCGGACGTGCTTGACCCCGCGCTGCTCCGCCCCGGCCGCTTCGACCGCCAGGTCGTCGTCGGCCTCCCAGATCGTGTTGGTCGCGCCGCGATCCTCGGGATTCACACCCGCGGTATCCCGCTCTCCTCGACAGTGGACCTGGAGTCGATCGCTCGTGGCACCACCGGATTTTCCGGCGCCGACCTAGCCAACCTGGTCAACGAAGCCGCGCTCACCGCCGCCCGTCGCAACCGCAAGGAGATCCTGCCGAGCGACTTTGAGGAGGCGCTCGATAAGATCCTCCTCGGCACCGCTCGCACTGGCTTGATGAACCCGAAAGAGCGGGAGGTGGTCGCCTACCACGAGGCAGGCCACGCCCTTGTGGCTCACTTCACCCCCGGAGCCGATCCATTGCGGAAGGTGAGTATCGTTCCGCGCGGGCGTGCTCTTGGCGTCACCGTTCAGATGCCGGAGGAGGATCGGCACAACTACAGCCGCACCTACCTTCTCGGGCGGCTGGCCATGCTGCTCGGGGGCCGCGCCGCCGAGATGGTCGTCTACGACGAGGTGACAACCGGCGCGGAGAACGACCTCAAGGAGGCTACCTCGCTCGCCCGCCGGATGGTGGGCCTCTGGGGCATGAGCCAGGATCTGGGCCCGGTTTATCTCGGTACCGGAGAGGAGCACGTCTTCCTCGGCCGCGAGATCACCCAGGACAAGGCCTACTCTGATGCGACGGCGCAGCGCCTTGACACGGCGGTCCGCGAGATGGTTGAGGGCGGCCTGGAGCGAGCGCTGGATCTCAACCGCCGGTTCCGCCGCCAGACGGACGCGCTTGTTGCCGCTCTCCTCGAAAAGGAGACCCTGGACGCGCAGGAGGTTACGGCCATCTTCGGTCCCCCGACGCCGGAGGACACCGAGGCCGGGATCGTTCCGCGCCAACCCGTGACGGTTCAACGCGCGGCTGCGCCCGCCGAGTAGCGTAGTAGAACCCTAACGAGATGAACCAGGGGGAGGGCC
>JALYMD010000218.1 GCA_030773875.1 Chloroflexota bacterium
GGGCGGGAGATGTATCTCCCGCCCTCCGTCGTTTCGCTTCGCTGTTAGGTCCGAGCCGCCACCGGCTCCCGCGTGGCGGCCTGCTCGCCGATCGCGGGCGCACCCCCCGGTCGCTGGGTCATCCGGAATTCTTCCGGCATCGCGGCGGCCAGGGCGTCGTCCATCGTCGAGGCGAGCACGAAGGTCATCTCCTCGTGCAACTCCTTGGGCAGGTCGTCAAGGTCGACCTCGTTGCGCTGCGGCAAGACAAAGGTCGTGATCCCTGCCCGCCGAGCTGCAAGCGCCTTCTCTTTGATCCCGCCCACAGGGAGGACTTGGCCACGCAGTGTGATCTCCCCGGTCATCGCCACATCTTCCCTCACAGGAACCCCGGTCAGGAGCGAGACGAGGGCAGTCGTCATCCCGACACCGGCGGATGGGCCATCCTTCGGAATGGCTCCGGCTGGCACGTGGATGTGGAGGTCCGAGGACTGGTAGAAGTCGGGGTCCAGGCCGAGATCCTTTGCCCGCGAGCGCACGAAGGAGAGCGCCGCCTGGGCGGATTCCCGCATCACGTCACCGAGTTGCCCGGTCACCGCCATCGAGCCCTTGCCAGGCATCCGGGTCGCCTCAAGGAACATGATGTCCCCACCGACCCCCGTGACCCCGACGCCGATCGCCACACCGGGTTGTGAGGTCCGCGCAGCAAGCTCCTCGTAGAAGAAGCGGGGCCGCCCAAGGAAATCACGAATCTCCGCAGGGCCGATTGCTGTTGCCACCTCGCGTCCTTCGGCGATCCGGGTCGCGATCTTCCGGCAAACGGTGCCGATCTCTCGCTCCAAGTTCCGGACACCGGCCTCCCGGGTGTAACCCTGGATCAGCGCGAGCAACCCCTCGTCAGTCCACTCGTACCGGTCCGCCGGCAAGCCGTGAGCCTTGAGCTGCTTCGGCACTAGATACCGGTGAGCGATGTGCAGCTTATCCTCGTCGGTGTAGCCGCTCAGATCCAGGATCTCCATCCGGTCACGGAGCGGGGCGGGGATCGGATCGAGCAGGTTCGCCGTCGCGATGAACATCACCTTCGACAGGTCGAACGCGACATCCAGGTAGTGATCCCGGAAAGAGTTGTTCTGCTCCGGATCCAGCACCTCTAGCAGGGCCGACGACGGGTCCCCCCGCCAGTCGTTGCCGATCTTGTCCACCTCATCCAGCACGAACACGGGATCATTGGTGCCAGCCCGCCGGATGGCCTGAATGATGCGGCCTGGCATCGCCCCGACGTAGGTGCGTCGGTGGCCACGGATCTCAGCCTCGTCCCGCACGCCGCCGAGGGACATTCGGGTCAGCTCCCGCCCGAGGGCCCGAGCGATGGATTGCGCCAGGCTCGTCTTGCCCACGCCCGGAGGTCCCACGAAGCAGAGGATCGGCTCGCGCCCCGGCGCCGCCCCCTCCTCGCCCGCGATCTCCTGCTTGAGCTTGCGGACCGCCAGATACTCCAGAATCCGGTCCTTGATCTTCTCCAGGTCGTAGTGATCGTCGTCCAGCACCTGCCGGGCCCGCGGGATGTCGATCTCACCCTCCGTGCTCTTGTTCCAGGGCAGGGTGGTCAACCAGTCGACATAGGTCTTGATGACGCCGTACTCGGCGGCCGCTGGTGGCAGCTTACTCAGCCGATCCAGCTCCCGTCGGGCCTCACGCGCCGCCTCCTCGGGCAACCCGGCCTCGTCTATTTTGGCCCGGAGCTCGGCGATCTCGGCATCCCCGTCACCGCCTTCTCCCAGCTCCTTCTGAATGGCCTTGAGCTGCTCCCGCAGGTAGTACTCCCGCTGGGTCTTGCTCAGCTCTTCCTGAACATCCGTCTGGATCTTCTTGCCTAGCTCCAGAACGTCCAGTTCCTTGGCAATGAAGGAATTGAGAGTCGTCAGCTTCTCCTGCACTGAGTCCAGCTCAAGCAGGTGCTGCCGTTCCTCAGCCTCCATCCGGAGGTTGGTGGCAACGAGATACACCAGGTGGCGCGGATCGTCGACGTTCAACGCCGCGGTGACCAGCTCATCGGGAAGGTGCGACACCAAGGAGACGAGCCGCTGGAACAATTCCAGGGTGTTCCGCGTGAGTGCCTGGACCTCGACGGATTCGGCCACCGTCTCCGGCGCCTGCTCCACACGAGCCGTAAGGTAGGGCTCATCGCCGACAAACTCGGTGATTCGCATTCGCTCCAGGCCCTGAACGGCTAGGCGAACGCTGCCATCCGGCACGCGCATCATCTGGTGGATGGTGGCGATGGTCCCAATCCGGAGCACATCATCAGGGCCAGCGCCCTCTTGCTCGGGATCCTTCTGGAGGACCAACGCAACGGTTCGATCCCCCGACATCACGTCGTCGATGAGCCGCAGTGAACGGGGCTGTGCGGCCGCAAGCGGCACGACGGTCAACGGGAAAACGACGGTGCCCCGCAGTGGCAGCACGGGGAGCACCCGAGTGGAGCGTTCGCTCGCTCCACTCGGCTCGTCACTCGCGGGCACGCCGGCTGCCTCTGCCGTAGCCGTTTCGCCCTCACGACTCACTGGCGACTCGGTCACCGGCTCGTCCTCAGTCGTTCGATCTTGGGGATTCTGGGTGGGATCATCGTGAAACATGGTCATGAGTTATCGAGCTCCCTTCCCCCGCTCACCGTCTTCACCAAGGCGGCGCGGCACGATGGTCCGCGCGGACAGCCGGGGCAGCACGATGCGAAGGAATCCGTTGTGATACTCCGCTTCCGTTCGATCCGCGTCGACTGGAAACGGGATGAAGACATCGGCGCCAAAGGCGCCATAGGGGATGCGAGCCTCGTGATACGACCGCCGCTCGTGCTGGCGGGAATCAGGCCGCTCTCCGCGGACCGACAGCAGATCGCCATCGACCACGACGCGAAGGTGCTCTTCGTTCATCCCCGCGATTTCGGCGTAGACAACCAGGGCATCATCGGTCTCAAAAACCTCCAGCGGCGGCCGCCAGAGATTGCCCTGACCCGGTGCGGCGGAGGGTCGTGCCGGCATCAGCGCCCGAAAGACCTCCTCCATCTCCTGCTGTACCCGCTCAGGATCGCGGGGCCTCGTGCGGCGAACGACGTACATCCTGGCTCCTTCGTCTTCGTCCAGGGTGGAGGACCGCTGCTCCGGGAATCATGTACGGCGCTCCGCCACTACGACGATGGCACCGAGCGCGCTGTGAGCAGTTCGATCCCCATCGATGTCCGGGTAAAACCTGGACCTGCACCCCACCCACCTCCGGGAGGTGTGCGAGGATTATACCCCGGATAGCGAGAACTTGCTACGGGTCATGTAAAGAATCCAGCCTACCCGATCGGCTAGGGAGGGAACTGGGGTCCCGATTCTCGGTCATTCTCTGCAGTGCAGAATTCGGGCCGCCGGAGGCCCCAGCGCAACAGCCTGCCTCTTCTTTGGCGTCGCGAAGGATGCGTTGACGCGCGGCCAAGACCAGGTCATGCCGGGATACGGCGTATCTCCTGGGAAGATCAGCCCCATCACCGCAGGCATCTGGTCTTGCCGCCTCAGGCGAGACGGAGAAGCACGGGAAGACGTGAACAGGCAAGCCGCGATGGCACGACCTCGCTGCAGGGGACCGTTCGGATCCGTTGACCAACGAGGATTGAACCAGCCTTACGCTGGGTTGAGTGCCCCCGCCTGGTATTCGTTAGAGGGGTTCCAAAGCATCCATCCGCTGGCGCCGAAATCCTCCGCCGCGTCGATCTGAGCGCGAACCTCGGCCGCTCCGTAGTCTCGGTATCCCTCAAGCGGCATCGAGAAATCTTGCAGCCAAGGGCGGAACTTCAGCGCCGAACCCGGCACCTTTGCTTCCGCAATCTGCAGGCTCTCGAGGATCGTTTCGTAGGGGTAGTCGTTAGGGTGCCCCGGCGCTGATTGGATATTCCCCTCACTGAAGTGGGAGGGGTAGATCATCATGCAGACGTAGTCCACCAAGGGCACGATCTCGGCGAAGTTCTGTCCGATGCCCTGCTCGTCATCAACGAAGGCGGTGTAGCCGAAGATGTCCGCCCCGAGTTTGATTCCTCTCGGGGCCAGGGTGTCGTGGCTGAGCTGCAAGAAGCCGGTGATGGCAGCCTGCCGGGCCTCTGCGGTGTACTCCTGCCCGAAGTCAGCCGTCGTCAAGTCGCCGTCCGAGGGAAACCGTACGTAGTCGTACTGGATCTCATCGAACCCGAGTTCCGACGCTTCCACCGCTAAAGCAACGTTGGCGTGCCACAACTCCTCGTTGAAGGCATTCACCCAGCCGACCCCGTCATAGTTGCGCCACAGGTCGCCGGTCACCTCGTCCCTCACCGCCAGATCGGGTCGGGCATAGGCCACCAGGGGATCCTGGAAGATCACCATCCGTGCGATGGCGTAGATGTTTCGGTCCTTGAGTTGCTTCAAGACGTCGTTGACGTCGTAGAGGGGCTGGACAGTCTCCGCCTCCCGAAAGAAGGCAACCTGACTGTCGTAATAGACGGTGTCCTGCTTGATGTCGACGACGAGCGCGTTCAACTCCGTTTCGTCGATGAGCTGGATCAGCCGCTCCACCTCGTCGGGGTCCGCCATGGTGTAGCCGTTGGCGTAGATCGCCTTGACCTGAACCCGCTCCAGGCTAGCGTTGGCGGTGCGATCGGCGGCAACAGGCACCCGGGCGTCGGTAAATCCGGAGCCAGCGACCACCACTTCCGTTACATCCGCCGCATTAGTCAGCCGGTACGTGCCGTCACCCTGAGTAACAGCCGTAGCCTCACCGGCGGTCACGATCGCCCCCTGCACGGGCGCACCGGAGGCATCCGTAACCAGCCCTGCAACCACCGCTCGGCGCAGCGGAAGTTCAATGCGCGTGCGGCTCCCGATGGACTCCTCATGCACGCCGTAGTCGCCGGCATCCACTCGCAGCCGAGCTTGCGCAGGAACATTGGTGAGGCTATAGGTACCATCCGGACCGGTCATCACCGGTGCCATCTCCGGTGCGCCGTCAGTAACCACCGAGACCGAGGCATTGCCGATCGGCTGCCCCGTCTGCGCATCGGTCAGCACGCCGTCGACCCGGTTCGGTCACAGGCTAAAGGCCTGTCGCAGATCGCTCTGGTTGTCTAGTTGCCCCCGCACCGGCTCGTAGTTGGGCAGTTCAAGCGCGAGCGGCACCGCCTCCGCTGGCCGCCGAAGCTTCACCTCACCGCGCTCGTTGCTCGTGTACGTCTCGTTACCGACTGTAACCGACACGTTAGAGACCGGCTGACCGGTATAGGCATCCGTCAACCCCAACGTCATGGTCGGAGGACGTGTCGCGGTCTCAATGGCGTAATTACCGACCAGCAATACCACGGGGATCACAAAGAGGACGCTGTACCACCAGCTGACGGCGTCCCACGGACGTCGCCTGTTGCTCCCTCCGCGACGCCCAAGTTCAGGCCCTGCCGAGCGGCTCGGACGCGCCAAGGGCCAGCGGACGTTTGGCCGGTTGATATTGAGTCGGGTGAGTCGAATCAGGGCACACCATCCATCGCTGCCGCCGTGATCGCGGAGGATCACGAGGACCGGGCGGGGAGACTCGGGAGGCTAAAGAGCCTAGCGACGCTGACGAGTCCGGGGCGCAACAATCGGCAAAGAGGCCCTATATGTGGACCAAATTGCCCCTACGCCAGTAAGCCATCGGCGTGCTGAGAAACCCAAGGACCCCGAGTGTAGCACACCGGCCGTTCACCCCGTTCGCCATTTTACCGGCGTTTGACACGCCGCGCGGCACCCGGGGATAATCCCATACGAGTGCGTGCCGGTTTTCACAATCGGCCGAGGACTCGCGGTCGGCAGGCACAGGACACGGCGCGTGAAGGTGCGAACCCAGGACGTGTTCGAGACGATGCGCGCCGACCTCGCCCGTGTCGACGCGCGCGTCGCGCAGGCTGCCACGGTCGACTTCCCTATTGTCTCATCTCTTGTCGGCGAAATCGTTCGAGCAGGTGGCAAGCGATTGCGGCCGCTCGTCTTGCTGCTCGCAGGTCGGGGCTACCAATACCATCTCGAACCGCTCGTTACGGCTGCAGCGGGCGTGGAGCTGCTCCATACCGCGTCCCTGATCCACGATGACAACATTGACCGTGCTGCCCTCCGGCGCGGGAAGGCGACCCTGAACTCCAAACTCAGCTCTGGAGCCGTCATCCTCGTCGGGGATTTCCTTTTCGCCCAGTCGGCCATGCTCGCGGCCGCGACCGACAATACCCGCGTCGTCGCCGTCTTCGCGTCTACCTTGGGCGACATCTGCGACGGGCAGCTTCGGGAGATGTTCGACGCTCATCGCCTGGACCAGACGCGGGAAGAGTACGAGCGTCGCATCTATGGGAAGACGGCGTCCCTCTTTGCCGGCTCGGCCCAGATGGGCGCAATCCTCGGCGGAGCGCCCGAAGCCGGTATCCTCGCCCTGCGGGACTACGGCGCCAACCTCGGCCTGGCCTTCCAGATCATGGACGATGTCCTCGATCTTCGTGAAGACACCGCTGAGCTGGGCAAGCCCGCCGCCAACGATCTGCGCCAAGGTACGGTCACGCTCCCGACCATGCTCTACGCGGCCATGCTTCCGGCAGCTTCCGTCGAGGCCGAAGACCTTCGGGCCGTCGTCTCCGGAGACCGCGACGACCCGGCCGGTGTTGACGCCGTTGTGGCCAGCATTCGATCCTCGGGCGCGCTCGTCACCGCAACGGAGGTAGCGGAATCCTACGTCGTGCGTGCCAAGAGCTCTCTCGTGGCCGTCCCCGACGCTGAGACGCGTGACCTCCTCGGCCAGGTCGCCGACTTCGCCCTTGCGCGCTCCGGATAGGCACCATACGGCCATCCCCGTACAACCCGGGTAGGACAACCACTTCCAAAAACCGGGGCTTCGGCGCTCCCTATGCTTCGGGCGTCGCCCCGGCCGCGACTGGCTCAACCGGCAGCACGCCGTCAATCAGCCAGCGCTCGCCCTCACGCCTAAAGAGGACGAACACCACAAGGTCAGGGGTGTTGGTGCCAACCAGGACTGGCTGGACGATGCCGCCAATCCGTCCATCAGGCAGGAGACGCAGGTCACTAGTCGGCACGTAGGCCAGTTGCTGATCGGTTGGGAGGTCGAGCGGCACAGGCAACGCCGACGCGAACTCGTTGCCCCCCCCGGCCATCGCTGTGGTCACCAGGTCCGCCAGTTCACTGAGGTACGCGTCGCTTACCAGAGCCACCGCCCGGAACGGATCACGCGCGTTTGCGCACGCCACCAACTCCCGCACCGTCCGATCGACCTCCTTGGCGTCGGCGGCGCGGGGCACTACACCAGCCGGCAACCTGTCCCGCGGGATCGGCGTCGGTAGCACTGCTGGGGTGCTCGCGGTGGTTCCGCCCGTTAAGGCAAGCAACTCCATCGCATTCCGTGCTGGGACTCGGCATTCCTCCGGCCGCGGAATGTCATGGCTTGGGTCCGGGGTGGCCTGCTGTGCCATGCCCACCGAGCCTGGGCTGGCGAGGAGTACCGCGACGAGAACGATTGAAACCACCGAGCCGTGCATCTGGGCAAACTCCTCCTAGCCGCTAGGACACACCTCGCCCAGCGGCGAACGCGACGAGCGTTGGCAATCTCGCGATGGGAAAGAAACGCTAGAGGGCGACCAGGCTAGTCTCGTACATCCGACGGAAGAGCCGCTCCCAGTACGTCCGGGTCGGATCGACCGTTTGGAACTCGGCTTCCAACTCCTGGGGCATGTCCGGCGTCAGCAGGATGGTGGCCAGCCGCCGGCGGTACCGGTCGTCGATCGTCTGGTCCAGCAGACGGGCCTCGTGCCGATGCGCCGGTTTGAGTCCGATCAGCACCAGGAGGTCGGTCTTAATCATCTGGTCGTAGGTGTTGCGGGTGATTTGGGTCGCCAGATCGTACTCTCGCCTGGCCTTCGCGTCCACCACCTCTTCCTCCACGGCGGGAGCTAGCTTCGGCAGACCGACCTCGTGAACGTAGGCGCTGAGGGCAAAGTCGCGCCACGGCATCACGTAGGAAGAAACGTCAGAGTCAAGCTCACCGAGGCGGTGCTGGATGAACGCAGCAATCCGGGTAGAGCGGCCGGGTGCAGCGTTGAAAATGAACCAGCCCTGTCCCTGGCGAAGACGGGTGTCGAACGCGTCGAAGTACAGGCTGAGGCGCTGAAGCAGGTCCCGGTCCTGCACTGGGGCGTGCTCCACGATCGAGGCGGCATCGGCCATAACGGACCTCCCCGAAACCCTATCTCACCCAAGCCGCGAGGTCGGGGCGATAGCGTCCTCTATCCATAGCACATGGACGCCTGGATTGAAAACACCCCACCGCGCGTTGACATCACTCCACCTCCAGCAATCCTGCTCTCTGGAAGGATCGACACCTCGCCCACAGCGACTAGGCATCGGGCAGCGCCAGCGCCGCAGTGAACAGCCGCATGAATCGTTCCGCGTCGACGGTGGTTGCCACGGCGGCGGATCCCGAACCCACCTCGCGTGTTCTCCCCCGCTCCTCCCCTGTGGCAGCTACGCTCACGTGCGACTCCCTGCAGCCCACGAGCGTCGGGTCGAACGCCACGGCGAGGGCCAACGGGTCGTGGAGTTGCACCCGGTCGAGGTCGCGCTCGACAAACGACCGCCGGCAGATCCGAGACACCAGGGCCGCCGCGCCTTGCTCAGCATGAGCGGTTGCCTGCCAGATCGCACGCGAAAGCACCACCCGTTGGGTAACGTCCAGCCCAACCGCTGTTAACCGCTTGAACGGCGCGGCAAACACCTGGGCGGCTGCTTCCGGGTCCACGTAGATGTTGAACTCCGCGGCAGGAGTCACATTGCCC
>JALYMD010000219.1 GCA_030773875.1 Chloroflexota bacterium
AGGCCAAGTTGCAACGGATCGCCGGTGATCTCGAAGACATGCCAGATGATGGCGACACGCTGCACCTGAGTCCCAAGCGTGGACAGCATCTCCGCTGCCCAAAGCAGCCGAAAATCCCGGTGGCGCAGCACGTGACACGGCCGCTGCTGGGAGATCTGCGCCGGGTCGGCTACCGTCAAGGATGGAGCACCTGGTCTTGAAAGGACGGCTCCAGGGTCACTCCGTCATCCTTCCCATCACCGCAGGCATCTCTCGATGGATGGCGTCGACCCCTCAGTTCCGTCACTGTTACCATCGTTTCAGTCATATTTAGGTACGGAGGAAGAGAGACGCCCTATCTCTCCTCGCGGCCGAGGGCGGCCTGAGGGGGACGTGGGAGGGCCAGCAGGGTTCAAGCAGGGCGGCTGCCTCGTCACCACTCAGCCCCACGTCGTTCCTCAAGTCGCCGCAGAGCCCACGTCCTACGGTTGGAACGCCGCCACGCCCCCGTGCCAGGAGGCCCAAGGTTGCGGGCACCATCGGAAGGAGAAGAACACCGAATGATCGAGGGATTGTCCCCCCAGTTGGACCGGATCTCGACCGGAGTCTTGAGTGGAGCCGAAATCCGCGAGCGTGCCGCAGGCCACCCGCCTTTGGTCTCGGATGCGCCAATGCTGGAACATCAAATTCAGCCCAACGGTCTCGATCTCACCCTGAGGGATGTTAGCCACTTCACCGGACCAGGAAAGGTCGCCGTCTCCAATAGCGAGCGGCGGCTTCCCGGGTTGGAGCCATTGCCCTTCGACCACAACGGCGACCTGCATCTCGAGCCGGGTCCTTACCACATCATCTTCAATGAAGTCGTCAATCTGCCGCTGGATGTCATGGCACTCGGCCGTCCTCGTTCCAGCCTGGCCCGGTGCGGCGTCGCCATCCACACCGCGGTCTGGGACGCGGGCTATCATGGGCGCTCGACATCGTTGCTGGTAGTCGCGAATCCGGCCGGATTTTCGGTCTCCCGTAATGCCCGGGTACTCCAGCTCATCTTTCTGACATTGAGCCGCGCCGCTGGAGAGGGATACCAGGGAGCGTACCAGGGCGAAAACCTTGGCCCACCACGGGAATAGCCGGGATCGATTCAGTTGTTCCGCTCGCCGCGGCGCGAGAAGAGGGGACGCTCCGGCGGCTCACCTGGCACCGGAATTTGCGTCTTGACCCGCTTTACAGCCTCAGTGTGGTTGCAGTCGTCTTCAGGACAAAAGTAGATCAGGGTGTACTCCTCCTCGGTCTGGTCTGAGAACCGGGTAGGACGGCCCTGCTTGCCTCGGAGATGCATCTCTATGTTGTGCTGTGGGCAGATCGGCACATCCGGTTCGATCCGATTTCGGCGCAAGATGATATCGAGAACCCTGTTCACGCTCAGTCCTCCGCCCTGCCCGAGGGAACCCGGGCAGCCACTGTCACGTCCGCTCACCAAAGTCGAGTAGCCGTCGGGGTAATGATTTCCGGGGGGCCATCCGCACGGATGATAACCTCCTGCTCGATGGAGGCGCCTGCCCAGTCGGGAACGAAGATGCCGGGCTCGACGCAGAGGACCATCCCGGCCTCGAGCCGCTCAGTGCTGCCCTGCTGAAGATAGGGGGCTTCCACGGTCTCCAACCCGATACCGTGACCCATCATCGTGCCGGTGTAGGCGGAAAAAGGAGTTCCTTCGTAGGCGGCAGCCGCAGCGACCACGACATCTCCTGCCGTCGCCCCGGCCACGCAGGCGACCACCGCCCGCTCCGATGCCTCATGGACCAATTCCAGCATTGCCCGGCGATCCCGATCAACCAGAGCAGCTGCGGTCGTGCGAAGGACGTCAAACTGGTAGCCACCGAATGCCCCAATGATGTCCACCGCCACCACATCGCCCGGCTCGATCTTGCGTGGCATCGCCTGCGGCCACCGGGACCCCGCCGCTGACCACGGGCCGGAATGGACACGAAGATAGCGAACGAAGTCTGCACCGGCCCTCAAAGCCGCCCCGGTCCCGGCCGCGCAGACCTCTTGTTCCGTCGCCCCACCTGCTCCGACGGTGTCGAGGGCAGCCCTCAGTCCTGCATCCGCCCGAAGTGCGGCCTCACGCAGCAGATGCTGCTCGGCCGGACTCTTGATACGCCGTAACCCCGGCAACAGGTCTCGCTCCGGCAACAGCTCTAAATCTGGAAGCGCGGCGCCGATGGATCGGTCCATGGCCGCCGGCAAGATGTCGTCCCCGACGAGGCCAACCCTCGATGAGGCCAGCCCACGCTCCCGCAGCGTCGCCACGACGGCGGCTCCCAGGTCGCTTGCTCGTCGAACGTCGGACACAGGAACGAGGTCGCGCCGATGCCCTCTGGGGTCCGTCAGCAAGATCGCATCACCATCAACAGGGAGCAAGAAGAAGGCATGGCCAAGACCGCGGTTGACGTCCGAGAAGACGGAGGTGGGAAAGGGCGGAAAGTGATTGGTCAGGTAGGCTAGGTCGCCGCAACGATCGTAGAAGGAACGGCCCACAACCAACAGTGCGGCATAGCCGCCGCGCGCCGCACCCTCCCGCGCCCGCTCCTGACGGCTAAGGATTTCCTCCGCTCCGATGAGAGATACCGCCCTCCCGCTACCGTCCATCTGCCCGCGGTCGCTCACCCCACGAACCTCCCCGATCCGTAACCGCGTGCTCTTCCGCGCTCCCTGGCCCCCGTCACGCGCTTGAGCGGTAGTATACGGAGGGGTGAACAACGCGGGATCGAATCACCGGCAGCCCTGATGCTCATGCCGGTGCGGAGGTAAGAGTGGGCGAGATGGTGGACGATGTCGTGGGCGCGATGCGCGCCCGTTATGGAACGGACTGGGGCACGGACGACGAGGCCAATCTCCGCTTCTCGGTTGATGCCGAGCACCTGGTCCGCGACGTCGCGGGGGCTCACTTGATCGGGGAGGCTGAGGTGGAAGATGGAGCGGTCACCCTCACCCTCTGGGTCGAGGCACCCATCCCGGATCTGATGGCCGCCGACCAGCTTGCCTACGACGTCTTCGCGCGCCTCAGCGAAGATCTCTTCTACGTGGAACGCCGCTTCGAAGCAAAGGCAGTTCGCTATCCCTTTGTCACCGGCTCTGCCAGCCATGGGCACGTTGGAGCGTTGATTCTCGCTGGGCCGCACGCCGCCGACTTCGCCGATCGTCACCACGCGCGTGTGACAGGAAGCGTTCGCTATCACGCCTGAGGTCCCGCCCCCGGGACATATTTCGCTCGCACGGCCCCAGTAGTTTCGTTGCCCTAGGCGTCCCGTCGTTGCTACCATGCTCCGAAGTGATGGGAAGCGAGTCGACAGCGAGCCCAACAGGAGCGGCGAACAGGTATGCCAACGGTCACCATCGAGGGGTTTGGAGCAACGTCGTGTGAGCCGGCCCGTCGTCTCGTCCTTTGCATCGAGGATGCTGGGGTCGACATCCTTCATCGCTGTGGCGGGAACGCACGGTGCACGACCTGTCGGGTCGAAATCCTGGACGGTGACCCGGGTTTTCCAACCGGTGCCGAGACGGAGCGACTCGGACGTATCGAGGATTTGGAGCCAAGCATCCGCCTCTCGTGCCAGATCCAGGTCCGCAACGACCTCTCGGTTCGCGTGCTTCGGAGGCTCCAGGACAACCCGGACATGAGTGATCCAGGCCCTCGCCCCATCGAGTGGCCCGCCGAGGGCCCCTTGCCCCCGGACTAACCTGCGCCAGCAAATCTACACGGTGGTGAGATCGCGATCGCCCGTCCGGTTCCAGAGGAGCATGGCTGTAGCCAGCGGCATGTGCGCTGTCCCGGTGTCGGGGTCGGGCAGATCGGACACGTGGGCGCGCAGGTCCGCAAAGAGCTGGCGGACCTCAGGAGTGGCCAGGAACCGATGGAAGTTTTCCTGGAAGTCGCCGTCGCTAACGGTCAACTCCAGGGCGTAGCGTCCGCTGCCGATGAACGCCACCAGCCGTTCTACGCCAATGCCGCCCTCGAGAACGTCGATTGGGAATTGCTCGTGCATCTGGCGCACGGCCAACTCGCTCCCGACCTCCATCTCAGACACCAACAGCACCGTCTGCACGTTCGTCTCCCCCCGCTTCGGTGACCCGGCGATCTCGTTAGCGCCGCCCCACAAGGCGGCGTCATCTCCAGGTCGGGAGCATGGAGCGTGCCACCTTCTAGGCGCAATGCACAATTGCTGGCGGACCCGAACGGCGGCTTTTGACAGCCTTTCCCGATGGAAGGTACACTCGGCTTGGTCGTGCTAGACGGGGAGGTAGCGGTGCCCTGTACCCGCAACCCGCTATAGCGGGGTTGAATCCCCTCTCGAGGTCCGGCCCTGTGGGACTGCCGACGACACGTGGTGTTGAAGGTCGGGTCCCGCGCGGCGGGGAACCGCGAACCCGGTCAGGACCGGAAGGTAGCAGCCGTAAGTGGACCTCCTCGGGTGACGTGGGGTTGCCCGGCCGGAGCTAACGAGCGCCGGTAAGCTGGAGGGTTGTGATCGACAGAGGGTGCACGGCCCTCGCTGAACGGACCCGTTCCTCACGGAGCGGGTCCGGGCGTTTTTCCGGGAAGCTCAGCGACGGCGGCGGCGGCTGGGCCGCCGAGGGTCCAGTCGGACTACCCGCTGCCCGCCAGTACGACCCCCTGCCATGATGGCCACGGGACGAAGCACGTGTTGCTTCCGGCGCCGCTCCTCGTAGGCACGGAGTCCCTGCCGGTATGAAGTTCGAAGATAGTAAGCAAAGAATCCCAGCATACCGAGCGCGGCCAAGAAACTCAGCCAGAGCCAGAGCCGCATGCCAAAGCCAAACGGGTTGATCTGGAGCACGCGGATTCCGAAGAAAAATAATCCGACCCCGAAGACGATCATGGCGATCGTGGAGCCGCGGCGAATCGTCTTGCGCTTGAATGAGTGGGTCCCGTATCTCCGCGCGCCGTCGTTGTAAAAAAAGAGCGCGACGAGAAAGCCGAGACCAAATAGCACCAGGAAGACCGTTGCGAAGGGTCCAAAGACTTCATTCGTCCCCGGGACCGTCGTCAGGTAATCCCACGAAAACGGGTTATCCATGTGCCACTATCCTCGCGTCAACATCAGGTTCCGCCGTGAGAACGGCGGAGTATAGCACGAGCATTCCAGACTTCCCTCATCCCCTGAGCGGAGTCAGCAGGGCGCTCTCCTGCCGACACGTCCCAGGGCCTGATCTCTCCCAGTTCCAGGGGCAGGACGGAACCGTTGGGAGTCAAACGGCGGTCCTGCTTCATCGGCGGATCCACTCCGTCAGGCGTACCGACCGGCGTGATCAAGAAGGGCCGCGTCCTCGCAGGCGCCGGCGTCCATCGGCACGTGCATCTCCGGCCCGTCGACCTTGCCGGTCATCGCGTCGATCCGAACCAGCATCCCATTGCGGTCCGGGAACCGATCGTCGCGGTAGGTCACCGTCCAACGGTGCCGCGCTGGGTCAGTCGTATCCAGGCTGATCCGGCTGATATGTCGCTGAAGCGGACAAACGCGACGGTACTCCGTTCCTTCGTTCTCCTCAGCGAGCAGGATCGCCCGCGTCGAAGGGATTGGATATGCGTCGAGCAGAGGGACGGACGGGGGCATGGGAATCCCGGAAACAAGCGCCTCCTCGTCGACGATGTCCGCCTTGGATCGCTCCATCTTGACCGTGTAGGTTGGCAAGGGCGTCTCTGGGTGTTCAGGGTCAGGCACCGCGAAGACGAAGGTCAGCCACCCTCCGCCAGGAACTTCGGCTGGCGTCGAGGCTGGCACATCCGCGGGCCAATCCACGTGCCCACTCGCCGCCACTAACTGCGCCCCCCTGTTCCAGATCTGCGCCCTGGTCAACGCCAGAGGAAGCCCGGTCTCGAGCGTCGCGGCACTGGCTGCCAGATCAGGCGGGGGGCCTGCGGGTACAGGCAGGGCTGGGTCGGAGACCTGAGTGACGAGCCATGAGGCTGTGCCCGTGAGGCCGAGTAGCAGCTGCGTTCCAACAACGCCAACCAGCAGAGCCAGCGGCCACGTCGAGCGCCCACGCACCCGTACGCTACTCATCCGGCGGTCCTCGTACCAAGGCTCTGAAGGAGAGCATCGGTCCTGGAGTCAGCCGGGTCACCAGCCCTACTGCACATCAGGCGGACCCGAGATGGCGTACGATGTAGCTCGCTGACCGTGCCAACGCCCCCGGTTCCGGGTCTGGTACCTCGCCCCCGCTGACCACCTCCCATCCTTCAAGCGCCAGCTCAACGCCAATGGTTTCCTGAGTCCATTGGTCTGCATGCCAGCTCAACGCGGTTGGATCGTCCAGCGACCGCACCGGCCGTAGCGTCTCCTCGCGCACCACCGTCAATCGCGATCCCGTCTCTAAGGAGACAGTCAATCGCAGCCCTGGCCCTTCCGGCGTCTCCACGAGCACCACAATGCCGTCCACTCGACCAAATTGCACCGAAACCGGCTCCTCATCGCGGTCCGTCTCAATGGAGCACAGCCGCCCACGCGGCGCGGGAAGAGTTGGGCCAACTCCAAGGCGTGATGCCTCTGGTGGCCCACTCAAGGTCCGTCGCCGGCATTCTAAATGGGGCGGGAGAGTTCGGCAGATCTGAAGCCATGGACATCACCCTGAGGCGCATCACGAAACCCTTTCCCCCGTCACGGGCCCCTGCGATGGCTCAAGGTCTGGCGTTCCATCCAGGTGCCTCCCATTGACATGGTTAATCACCCCTCGTCCTAGCCCTAGCGCGGCCGGGAATGGGTGGTCGGGGCTATACTTGACCGGGTCCCGAGCCCATACCCTCCGAGGACACCATACGCCCGGCCCTGACCGGATACTGCCAAGGAATGAGCGACGAGATGACCGACGAGATGACCCGCTCCTTGACCGCGATCCGAGATCGCTTGGACCGCATCGGGGTGCGTCTTTGACTTACCCGGGCATCAGCGGGAGATCGAGGACCTAGAACGGCAGAGCGGCGACGCCGGCTTCTGGCAGGACGCACAGGCGGCCCAACTCGCCATGCGCCGGTTAGGGGATCTTCGAGGCCGCGTCGGCGAGTGGCAGGATCTCGGTCGAACCGTCGACGACTTGATCACGCTCGTCGAACTGGCAGAGCATGACCCGGACCTTGCCGCGGAGGTCGCAGCGGACGCCGCCTCCCTGGCTTGCCGCGTCGATGATCTGGAACTGCAATTGGCACTCAGCGGGCCCCATGACGCATCCGATGCCATCCTCGTCGTCCATTCCGGTGAAGGCGGGGTGGACGCCCAAGATTTCGCCGAAATGCTCACCCGCATGTACCTTCGGTGGGCAGACCGTCAGGGCTTGAAGGCAGATCTGCTGGATACGACGGAGGGCGAGGAAGCGGGAATCAAGAACGCCACCATCGAGCTTCGTGGCCCCAACGCTTACGGGTATGCAAAGGCCGAAGGGGGATCCCATCGGCTGGTGAGACTCTCGCCCTTTGACCAGGCCCACCGGCGCCACACGGCATTCGCCCTCGTTGAGGTCCTCCCCGAGATCGAGGGTGACACCGAGGTTACGATCAATTCGGACGATGTTCGGGTTGACACCTTCCGGTCCTCCGGCGCTGGTGGCCAGCACGTCAACAAGACCGACTCCGCCGTTCGTCTGACCCACCTGCCGACGGGCATCGTGGTGAGCTGCCAGAACGAGCGTAGCCAGATCCAGAACCGGGAAACGGCCTTCAAGATCTTGCGGGCGCGCCTCCTTGAGCGGAAGTTGCGGGAGGAAGCGGAAGAGCGCGCCAAGTTGAAGGGGGAGCACAGCGCCGCCGGATTCGGCAACCGCATCCGGTCCTACGTGCTTCACCCCTACACCCAGGTCACCGATCACCGCACCGACACCAGCGTTGGGGACGCCCAAGCCGTGCT
>JALYMD010000220.1 GCA_030773875.1 Chloroflexota bacterium
GCCGGTGGGACAGCCCGAGCGTCGCTCCGGCGGCAGCGAGCCGAAGCGGGAGGGGAGCCGCTTGACGCCCCAGGGTGCGGTTGAAGCGGAGCGTGCCCATGAGTTGGACCGTGCCGGCCCGGGCGCCGTTGCCCAGGGTGAGCGCGGCGAGGATCAGGAGCAGCGCGAGGGGAAGCGGCGGCAGGTGGTTGGTCAGTTGGGCGAGGGGAGGATACTCGGCGCACACCGCCTGGTAGCCGCGGGCGACGGGGACGAGGAGGGCGGGAACCGCCGCGAGCAGCAGCACCACCAAGCCAGTCACGACGCTGACCGCCCAGGGCCGGGCTCGAAGGCGGACCATGGTTAGGTTTCGCTGGTGCATCAGCGTTCTTCCCTCCGCTCGCGGACCAGCCGCTCCAGTTCATCAAGGTAGGCCGGGTCGACTTCCTCGGCCGCGCGAACAAGTTGGGCCAGGGCGTGCCGGCCGAAGTCCCCCACCAGCCCGCTCGCCACACTGGCCGAGACCCGCGCGAGAAAGGCCTCGCGACTCTCCGCGGCCCGGTAGCGGAAGGCCCGCTCGGCGGTGCCCTCGCGCAGAAGGAGGCCCTTCTCGACGAGGCGGTTAGCAACAGTCATCGCCGTCTTGTAGTGCGAGCCGGCGCCCAGGGCGGCGCAGATCTCCTTGCCGGTCGGCGACCCAAGCCGCCAGACGGCCTCCATGATCCGGGCCTCCAACTCGCCCAAGACGCGCGTGAGACCGATCCCTCCCAGGTTAAAGCGGTGGATGTCCACGTCCCATTCCCCCGGTCCATCCCATCGCCGGCGCATCCCAACGGAGTTGAACGCCTTGCCTCCGTTCCACGTAGCTATTATCTTACTCCCTGTCGGACTCTTACACCATGTCAGACCGCAGCGGTTCGTCGGCTGGTGCCTGGATCCAAGTCTTTGAGTATAGGCGACGTCGGCCACCCTGACCCGTCCCGCGAACCGTCAGCGAAAGGCGCACGACTCGGTGGACAGCGGCATCTTCTTTGGCGGTTCGGTCGTAGCGGCGGTGGTGGCGGGAACCATCGCGCTGTTCGCGCCCTGCTGCATCTCGGTCATGCTGCCGGCGTACTTCGCGACGTCGTTTCAGAACCGCCGCCTCCTGGTCGCGATGACCTTCCTCTTCGCGGCAGGGGTGGCAACCGTGATCCTCCCGATCGCGATGGGGGCGGCCGTCGTCCGGCGGTTGATCACGGATGAGCACACGACGATCTACGTCACCGGCGGCCTTCTGATGCTCGGGCTCGCGACCTATCTCCTCCTCGGGGGGCAGATCCACCTGCCGATGCCGGGACGGAGAACGGGGGGGAGGACCGGACCACTCAGCGTCTACTCACTCGGCATCTTCTCGGGTGTGGCGAGCGCCTGCTGCGCTCCAGTGCTGGCCGGCGTGATCGCGCTCTCCGGCGTCGCGTCCTCGTTCGGGCTCGCCCTCGGACTGGGCGCGGCGTACGTGTTCGGCATGGTGGCACCGCTCTTCGCGATCTCGTTGCTCTGGGAACGGTTTAACTGGCGTTCGAGCCGGCTCTTCCGCTCGCGGTCGTTCACCTGGCGGGTGGGCGCCTTCCAGCGCACGCTCGGGGTCACCGACCTCGCTAGCGGACTCCTGCTCGCGCTGATGGGCGTGGCGATGGTCTGGATCGGGCTCACCAGTGACGGGATGCCGGCGTCCAGCGGATGGCAGGTTCGACTATCCGCCCGCCTCCAGCACTACGGTCGGGTGATCACGGACGCCTTGGCCTGGCTTCCAGGCTGGGCATCCGTCGCCCTTCTCGCACTCGTCCTCATCCTGCTCGCTGGCCGGGCGCTCAAGCAGGTTGGCTGGATCGGCCGGGCAAGCGAGGAAACAGACGAGGTGAGCGCATCGGCGGAGATCGGGCCAGACGCGCGGACCATTGCGCGCGCGGACACATTGGCAGAGACAACGAGGGAGATCCTTGAGCACCAACACTCGTAACCAGCGCAAAGCCACCGCATCGGGAACGCCTCCCCGGGCAGCCGGCCAACGGGCGAAGGCCGGCATCGTGTCGCCCGACCGTCGGCCTCTCCTCGGCGGACACCGTCGCGCCCATCGTGGCTTGGGCGGCGGAGCGAAAGTTGCCCTGGTCCTCGCGGGCGCGGTCGCCGTCCTGGGGGCCATTTTTTACAGCAACGCGGCGGACAGAACGTCGGGGGGTGATTACCCCTTCCAGGTCGGGGATCCAGGGCTTGGCCAGCCTGCCCCGATGATCCAGCTCCCATCCACCGACGGAACCACGTTCGATCTGGGCGCTCAACGGGGTCAGACCGTGTTGCTCTACTTCCAGGAAGGGGTCATGTGCCAGCCTTGCTGGACCCAGATCACGGACATCGAGGCGAATTGGGCCGCGTTCGAGGGGCTCGGCGTCGACAAGATGGTGAGCATCACGAACGACCCGCTCGACGTGCTGGAGCAAAAGGTCGAGGACGAGGGCATCTCCACGCCCGTCCTGGCGGATCCCGACCTGGCCGTCTCCAGGCGCTACGAGGCCAACCAGTACGGGATGATGGGTACGACGAGGGCTGGCCACAGCTTCGTGCTGGTCGACGAGAACGGCGTCGTCAAGTGGCGAGCCGACTACGGAGGGGCGCCGAACTACACAATGTACCTGCCCGTGGAGCGCCTCGTCGCCGACATGCGCGACGGGCTCGCCGGGCAAGCGGGGTAGCGGGATGGATGTCACGCTCCTCACGAGGGAGGACTGCGCGGCTTGCGAGCAGGCCAAGCGGCTCCTCGATCGCCTGGCACGCGAGTACCCGCTCGCGGTCTCGACGCTCGACCTCGACTCGCCGGCGGGGCAGGCGCTCGCCGTCCGAGGCGGTCTGCTGTTCCCGCCGGGGATCTTCCTCGACGGGGCCGCCTTTGGGGACGGGCGGCCGTCGGAACAGAAGCTTCGCCGGGAAATCGAGCGCCGCCTCGGGGAGGTCATGTGCTACCCCGAACCACCGGGTGCCGTCGGGAAGCTGCGCCGGGCGATCGGACGGAGACTCAGGTCGACCCGGAGGACGTGACGCCGGCTCCCTGACGCCGCGCAGACGGCGGCCGGACGTGAGCACCCCCGAGCGCTCCAAATCTTCTGCGCCAAGGCCGCCCTCAATCACTTGTCCAGCATGTAGCCTTCATCTTACGTGGTGTAAGCTGTCCACGCGCGGAGAGGGTGGCCGCGCACGGCGAGAACGCAAGGAGGAAGGGGTCGGTGTTGCAGCACGCGACCACGATGGGCCGTCGGATCGCATTCCTTGTGCGGGTGGTGGCGATCGCCGGGATCGCGGCGCTGGTCTTCCCGCTCATCCCAACCCCGGCGTCTGCCCGGGATCACGACTCAGCGGAGGAGTGGGCGCCGCCGACCCGGGTCTACGTTCCCGAAACCGGTCACACCGTCGATGGTCTCTTCCTCGACCTCTGGCGCAATGGTGGCGGTGTCTGGGCCTTCGGCAACCCGATCACCCCGGAGATCACGCTCCCCAACGGCCACATCATCCAGTACTACGGCTATGCCCGCTTCGAATACTGGCCGGAAGGGGATGCCGACGGCAACCTTGTCCGCCTCGGGGACATCGGCCAGGAGCTGCGGCCGGTCACGGTGCCCCGGACGATGCTCGGATTCAAGGGTGCCAACGCCAAGGAGTCGCGCGCGGCCATCGAGGCGATGGCGATGGCCAAGGCCTGGTTGCCCCTGGACGCGAAGCACCTGCGCGAGGATTCCGACGAGTGGCGGTTCGTGCCCGAGACCGGGCACAGCGTCGCCACGGGGTTCAAGGCCTTCTGGGAGCGCACGGGCGAGGCGGGGTACCTGGGCAATCCGGTGACCGAGGAGTACACCATCGCCGGCGTCACTTACCAGGTCTTCGAGCGCGGTCAGCTCGCCTGGGAGCCGGGCACCGATCCCTCCATGATGCCGGTTGGGAAGATGCTCGCCGAGCGCTACGGCCTCGACCAGAGCGCGGTCGAGCAGGGCACCGTGCCGGCCTACAGCGAGGATCTCTTCATCCCGCCTCCGCCGCCGGCCAAGGAGGAGAATGCCGGCACCGCCCCGCCTCCACCACCGGGAGCCAAGCAGTCGATCGTGGTCTCGCTGAGCCAGCAGCGGATGTGGGCGTACAAAGGCGAGGACGTCGTCTTGAGCTCGTTGGTGAGCACCGGCAAGGAGCGCTTCGAGACGCCGCCCGGCACCTACCAGATCCTGGTCAAGAAGGAGATCGAGGACATGGAGGGCCTGATCGGCGGCGAGTACTACAACGTGCCTCAGGTCCCGGACGTGATGTACTTCACCGACGTCGGCCACGCCTTCCACGGGGCGTACTGGCACAACGACTTCGGGACCCCGCGCAGCCACGGCTGCATCAACCTGCCGCTGGATGTCGCGGCCTGGCTCTACGACTGGACACCGCTCGGGACCACGGTGCTCATCGTTCCCTAGCATGCGCACGGAAACGAGCCGCACCACATCGGTGCGGCTCGTTCATTGCAACCGAAATCAGCGGGCGCTCCGGCCTGTTAGCCCGGAGCCAACCAAGAAGTCCCACCGTCGTCGCTGCGGTAGACGCCGCCGCCGTCGGCGACGAAGAGCACGCGGTTGGGGTCGGATGGGGCGAC
>JALYMD010000221.1 GCA_030773875.1 Chloroflexota bacterium
GCCGACGCCCGGCGGATCGTGGAGGCCTGGAGACAGGATTACAATCGGGCGCGGCCCCACAGCGCCCTCGGCTACCGGCCGCCTGAGGAGTTCCGGGTGGCGTTCGACGAGGCCGTGATCAGGCGGAAAGTGGCGGTCGCAGATCATGGTCGACTACCAGAAGTTCAACCTCGGCACCTACGCCACAGCCGAAGAAGCCGCCTATGTCTACGACCAGGCGGCAGTCCAGCTCTTTGGCGAGTTTGCTCGACCCAACCTGCTCTGAGTTATACTTGTCCCCAGCGCGGCTATGGTGTAACGGCAGCACCTGTCCCTTCCAAGGATACGGTGCCGGTTCGAATCCGGCTAGCCGCTCCAACCCCCTTGTTCTCTCCTTCCGAACCGCTATACTCCCTTTCAGACAGGTACGTCAGCCTTAGAGGGTATGGTACGTTCGGGGAAGTCCCAGGCACACAAAGGCGTTCGTTCCTTCCAAGCAGGTTGTCGCGGGTTCGAGTCCCGTCTCCCGCTCCAAGCATGCAAGCGATCGAAAACGAGAGCTCTTCGAGTTCCTCGATGCACGGTTGCTGCAAGCCAAGCAAGTCATGTCGTCCCATAGATCTTCCCGGATCCTCATCGTCAGGTTCCTCCTCGAGACTAGGGACACCCCCTGGTTTTGTCTCCCCTCCTGGCCCTGCTACACTCTCGCAGGCAGGGAGCCGTCCGAGCGGTTGGTCACCCTGACGTGGCCCTGGGCCGCTGCCATCAGTTCCGGTGGCGACGCGATCAGGGACGTGCTATTGATCCCGAGGCTGCCGAATTGACTCGGAAGCACGGAACGCGGTCATGAACATTTCACGGTTGACGGGCCTGTAGCTCAGCGGCAGAGCACGGGGCTCATAACCCCAGGGTCGCAGGTTCGATCCCTGCCAGGCCCACCAGGACGGGCGAAGTTGTCGCCGCGCTCGATGTCCGAGCCGGTGGCCGCCCGGCCGCCCGCTACGGTATCTGAGGCGCGCCCCTCGCAGGAGGAGAACACTCATCGACGCCGAGATGAACGCCGACCAGGACGAGATGAGCGCCGGCGATCGGTTGGCCGAACAGAGCCGGGAGTTGGCGTTGCGGATCGCCGACCTCATCTCGGACACACCTGCTGCGGACACCCTTGTCCTTGACATCCACCAGATTTCGCCCGTCGCAGACTGCTTCGTGATCTGCTCTGGGGAGAACGAGCGCCAGCTGCGGGCGATCTCGCGGGAGATCCTTGAGAACATGACGGAGGATGGGGTCCGCCCGGAGCGCATTGAAGGCAACCCCGCCTCGGGTTGGATCCTGCTTGACTATGGCGAAGTCATTGTTCACATCTTCGATGTCGATCAGCGCTCGTTCTATCGCCTCGAGGACCTCTGGGCAGAGGCGCAGACCCTCCTTGCGATCCAATGACCTCGATCTCCAGGGCACGGAGAGTGTCTGTGAGTCGCCCCGCGCCGTATTACGGTAGTCTTTTCGTCGCCCCGCACTGGGATCTGAAGTTAGGTACCGCTAGCGGGAGGGAGACGTCGAGGTGCCGTTGACGCGTGGGATGGACAATGAAACGCTCCGGGCGCCGGGGACTGAAGCAGCCGCCTCGCATCTCAACCCGGTGCTGCCCTTCCTCCTCGGCGCCGCCGTGGGCGGGGCAGCGGGGGCGGTAGCAGGAACGTTGCTCGGCAAGCAGACGACCCAGCTCGTCGCGAGTCTGATCGGCGTCGTCGATCGCCGCCTGGCGCGATCTGAAGAGGGTGAGCCTCGGTTCGATTTGCTGCTCCAGTAACCCCTGCCCTGGCTCGAACCGCTATCACTGGCGGGAGGAGGTCCTCGGTGCAGCCAGGTGGCCGGTTGTTGCCCGGCGTCGGCGGTCCCGACGAGCTAGGTCTGCGACGGTCGCCAGCAGGACGATCCCTACCGCTCCGATCGCCGCCAGTTTCGCCTCTCGGCTGGGCAGCACGAGCGCCGCGAAGCCAAAGAGCGCGGACATCCCGGCGACGAACCCGACGATCTGCGGTTGAGTCCAGCCCCCATCCAGCAGGCGGTGATGGAGATGTCCCCGGTCGGCGCTAAGCGGCGAGCGACCGTGAACGGTCCGGTAAACGATCACCCACGCGACATCCAGGATCGGCAAGCCGAGCGCGAGCAGCGCCGTAGCGATCTTCGCCCCACCGATGATTGAAATAACGGCCAGCGTGAAGCCCAGAAAGTTCGCGCCTGCGTCCCCCATGATGGTGCGCGCCGGGTGCCAGTTGAACGGCAGAAACCCGACGAGCACGCCGGCAAGCACAGCGGGAAGAAGTGAGATCGTGAACTGCGGGTTATCCCGTGGCCAGAAGTAGGTGTGAACGAACAGCACGCCACAGGCGACGAGCGTCACCGAGCCTGCCAGCCCGTCCAGGCCATCAAGCAGGTTCAACGTGTTCATCATCGCGACAAGCCAGAGCAACGTGAAGCCGAGGGCCGCAAGCAGCGGTAACTCCACGGTCCCACCGAACGGTGAGTTGAACCGGTCGATGACGATGCCGTGCTCGACTCCACGCAAACGCGGCAACACCACCAGGGCGGCGGCCGCGACCTGCCACGCGAGTTTGATCCCAGGTCCGAGACCCACTGCGTCGTCGTAGAGCATGACGACCGTCAGCAGACCGGTGGCAGCAAGAAGGAGCAGGAGCCGTTCAGTTTCGACCTTGTAGCGAAAGACATCGACAACGTACGTGAGGGCCAGCCCGAGGCAGAACGCGACGTACATCGGAAGACCGGCACCACGCGGGACAGGCTCGGAGTGGGCTCGGCGCGGACCGGGTTGATCCAGCAATCCGAGACGGCGAGAAAGGATGATCGACTTTGCCACAAAGAGGGCTGACCCGATTGCCGTTGTTACAAAAATGAGAAGGACGATGAGCGGCTGGCTCACTGGACGGATCGGCCGGTCGTTCGCTGAATCCCTTTAGGCAGAGCCGTCATCGATCCCCGGCACAGGGAAGCGGGAAGTAAGCTCTCGAACCTGATCCGCCACTCGCCCCAGCGTCGCAGAGTCCTCGGGCTGGCGTAGCACGTCCGCAATCATGGTCGCGACCTGCTCGACCTCTCGCACACCGAAACCGCGGGTAGTGACCGCAGGGGTGCCCAGCCGCAATCCACTCGCCTGAGTCGGTGGCCGGGTGTCCCCCGGGATGGTGTTTCGATTGGTGGAGATGCCCACCTCGTCCAGGATTCGCTCCGACTTGCGTCCGCTCAACCCCAGACTGCCCACGTCAACCAGCAGCAAGTGATTATCGGTGCCTCCAGAGATGACCGGCAGGCCTTGCCGCGTCAACTCAGAGGCCATCGCCTTGGCGTTCTCGATCACGCGCTCCCCGTACGCCCTGAACTCGGGTAGCAGTGCCTCGCCGAAGGCCACCGCCTTTCCAGCGATGACGTGCATGAGCGGCCCGCCTTGCAAACCAGGAAAAACACTCTTGTCGATGGCCTTGGCGTGCTCCTCTCCACAGAGGATCAGCCCGCCACGAGGTCCGCGCAGCGTCTTGTGAGTGGTCGTTGTCGTGATGTGCGCGTGAGCGATCGGGCTCGGGTGGAGCCCGGCGGCAACCAGTCCAGCCGGGTGGGCGATATCGGCGAAGAGGAAGGCACCGACCTCATCCGCAATCTCGCGGAAACGCGTGAAATCGATCGTACGGCTATAAGCGCTTGCACCACAGATGATGGCCCGCGGTCGCACCTCACGCGCTTTAGCGGCGATTGCCTCGTAATCGAGCATGCCCGTTTCACGATCAACGCCATAGAAGTGCGGCTCAAAGAGGCGGCCGGAGAAGTTGACCCCGAGGCCGTGCGTCAGATGCCCACCCTCTTGCAGATTCAGCCCCAGAATGCGGTCACCTGGCTCTAGGAGCGCCAGGTAGGCGGCCATGTTCGCATTGGCGCCCGAGTGGGGCTGAACGTTGGCATGTTCAGCCCCGAACAGCTCCTTTGCC
>JALYMD010000222.1 GCA_030773875.1 Chloroflexota bacterium
GCGCACAGCTGCGGCTCGGACGCCTTTTCAACAAGCAGAGCGGGCGCTCGTTTATCGCCGCGATCGACCATGGAGTCACCATCGGTGCGGCCACCGGCGCCGAGCGCGCGATCGAAACCGTCGAGACCGTCATCGCCTGTGAGCCGGACGCCGTGCTGATTGGCCCCGGCTTGCTGCCCAAGACGGCGCACCTGTTCGCGCATCGCGGCGCTCCGGCTCCGGTGCTGCGGGCCGACTTCATCATCAACGATCCGCGTCTGAAGGACCTGGGGGAGGGCTACCGCGTCCTCGTCTCACCTACGCATGCGGCTCACCTTGGGGCCGAGGCGTTCATCATGTTCCTCATCATGGGACCCGAAGAGGGCACCATGTTCGTCGACAACGTGCGGGCAATCTCCCAGGCCGCCGAGGAAGCCCATAAGATCGGGCTGCCTCTCATCGTCGAGGCGGTCCTGTGGGGTTCGCGGATCAAGGACAAGCGGGATGCCGATCTCCTGACCTGGGCCTGCCGCACCGCAGCGGAGCTGGGCGCCGACGCGATCAAGACGGAGTGGACGGGGGATGTCGCCAGCATGGCGAAGCTAATCGAGTCCGTTCCGGCGCCGGTACTCGTGCTCGGCGGCCCCAAGTCCGACAATCCTGAAACCGTCATTGACGCTACCCGTGGCGCAATGGAGGCAGGCGCTAAGGGTGTTACCTACGGCCGGAACCTCTGGGGCGCCGATGACCCGCGTCAAATGGGCCAACGCCTCCGGGAGGTGATTCACGGCAACGTTCTCGTCGCCTCATAGTCTTCGTGCACAGAATCGGCCGATTGCCGCTGGCGTGAAGCCCAAAACTGGGCAGAAGCACAGCCGCATCACATAGATCGGGACGGCCCGGCTGTCCTCACTTGCAACAAGAGTTCGATTAGGTGCGGGATCGCTCCACTGAGAACCCGACTCACTCTTGGGAGCACGGCTCTGGTCCCTATCGTGTCGGACCGCGCGGGCGGTCCGGGGGGACCTCCGGCGACGACGCCGGCGAGACATCAAGGAGGAGACGCGCGGATGGCAGACCAGCGGGTGCACCAGCTCTTCGCCGAATTGGCCAGCAACCAGATTGACCGGCGGACCTTCATCCGTCGCGCCGTCGGCATGGGCCTCTCGGCGACCGCAATCGGGTTGTTCTTGAAGGCAGCTCCGAAGGTATCGGCGCAAGATGTTACCCCGGCCGCCGGTGGCACTGGCGGTCCTCCGATGGTTGCCCAACCCGGCTCCGCTACCCAATTCTTCCAGGGACAGGAGCTAACGGTCCAGTGCATCGACGACTCCGTCAAAATCCCCTGGGAGGAAGTCCGATCGGAGTTCGAGGCGGCCACCGGCGCCAAGCTCACGATCATCGCCGACCCCATCGGCGAGGCGTTCCCGAAGCTGCTGGACGATCAGGCGACCGGCAATAACCAGATTGATGCCGCCATGATCGGCATGTGGTGGCTGGGAGACCTGGTCGCCGGTGATTATCTTCTCCCCTACGACGAGTACTACAACGACACGAGCGGCAAGTTCCCGGCCTTCAAGTTCGAGGACGAGCTGCCTGGTGTGCAGGCCCTGCGCACCTACAACGGCCAGAAGTACGTTGTCCCGTACGACGCCGACGGTCAGTGCCTCTACTACCGCCGCGATCTTCTGACCGATCCGACCCACATGGAGGCCTTCAAGGCCGAGTACGGGAAGGACCTCGCCGTCCCCCGCACCTGGCAGGACCTGCGCGACATTGCCAAGTACTTCAACGGCAAGCCGCTCGGCGGCGACGCCGGCAACGGCCACGGCATCTCCATGCACCTCAAGGTAGGCGGCCAGGGCATGTTCCACTTCATGTCCCTCTCAGCCCCCTTTGCGATCGGGCCCGAGAACCCGAAGCTCTACTGGTTCGACCCGGACAACATGGAACCGCTGGTCGCGAGCGAAGGCCACCGCCGGGCCATGGAGCTCTACCTGGAGTTGACCTCCTACGGTCCTCAGGCGATGGCCGGTTGGGCTCTGGGCGAGGCGTGGGACTACTTCCTACGCGGCAACGCCGTCTTCACCTACTCCTGGGGTGACGTCGCGGCGCTGGCCGTAGAGCGCAACTCCTTGGTCAAGGGCAAGGTCGGCACCGCGGCGTTGCCAGGGACGATGTCCTACATCAATCCGAAGACGGGCCAGGAGATCACCACCACCGAACCGAACCTTGTCGGCAACACCACAGGTGGCTCCTGGGCCGGCGTGCTCATGAAGTCCTCGGACGTGCCGGAGTTGGCCTACTACTTCCTGGCCCTGACGGCGACGGAGGCCAAGCAGCGGTTCTACGCCGCTCGCGGCACCGACGGCGTCGATCCCGGACGGCTCAGCCAGATGCCGCCGACTGCTGTTGAAGCCGGGACGGGCAACATCGAGGACTACACCGCTCAGGGGTGGGTCCCGGAGGACGCCGCGGAGTACGTCAAGGCGTACTACGACAACTACCAGAACCCGGCCCAGCTGCCATTCCTGCGCATCCCGGGCACCTTCGAATACTGGACGAGGATGGATGTCCGCCTCTCCGAGGTCCTCACGAGCGGCGTGAGCCCAGAGGAGGCCGTCCAGGCCATGGCCCAGGACTTCCGTGAAATCAACGAGCGGCTGGGGGTCGAGCAGCAACTCGAGATCTACAAGGCCTCCCTCGGGCTCTGATCTGGAGCTGATCGGGCAACCCGGGGGATGTCGAGGCTGCGGGAGCTGGAGGCATCCGGCTCCCGCGGCCTTCTTCGGCCCACACTCGCGTCTCAGGCATCGCTGACGGCCAGGAGGAGCCATGGCCCAGCTTGAAACCACCGGACCAGGCCCGGCGACACGCGCCGGCATCAGCACGGTGCGGCCAGCCCCGACCGACCGCCCGGCAAATGACCTACGCACCTGGGGACCGAAGGTCGCCGTTGTCGCGGCCCTTGTCCTCGGTGGCGTGCTGGCTTACGTCCTGCCGGCCGTCGGGTTGGACGGCGGCGGGAGTCTGGGCTTGGACGAGGTCGGCACCAAGCTGACCCTGACCGGCGACGGCTGGGTGGTGACGCTGGGCTGGTTCGGCTGCATCGTTGGGATCGTCGCGGCGCTCGCCTTCCCGCGCACGGAGCGGTTCATCCAGTCCCTCGCGATCACAGCCTTTGCCCTGGTGG
>JALYMD010000223.1 GCA_030773875.1 Chloroflexota bacterium
GCGCCCGGAAGCGGTGGGTTCGGCGGTACTGCGGAGCGCCCACCAGACGAAGATCGCTTGGAAGAGCAGGCGGACCCAGGGGTACCAGGAGGCATCCACCAACCCAGGGAGCGCCTCGTCGACGCCCGCGACAGCGGCATACACGTTCGCCGGGAAGATGAGCACCAGGTAGACCGCGAGCGCCAAACCGACCTGGTACCGGTACCGGCGAACGAACAACGAAAGCCCACCCATCACCTCGGCCACGCCGGTGGCATAGACGATCCCCTCGGGGAAGGGACTCCAACCCGGGAAGTAGACGAGGAAGGAGTCGGGCATGGCGAGGTGGGACACCCCGGTGAAGACAAACGCGACAGCCATAGCGCGGCGCATCACGTCCTGGACCGAGCGCCCTTCGAACCGGGCAGGCAGAGCCCAACCTACGACGGTAACGACGAGGAGGAGGATGAAGAACTGCATTGGAGTAGCTCCTTGCTGACGTTCGCGGTGCTCTGAAACGTCGTTTTAGATAGAAACATTGTTACCTCGCCATTACGGTAGGAGATGAACGTCACAAGGGTTTGGCGACCGCGTCACGAATAGGTCACGGTGGCCAGGCTAGAGCCCCTGGGCAGTTCAGAGTCGGCCCGCCTGCAGCAGGGCTTCGTGCCCCGGACCGGGGCTGTCCACTTCAGGGTGCCCCCCGCGGTCAGGGAAGCCAGGAACCCGAGGTGTCACCGGACCAAACCGGTTGCGCCCAGGCGTCACCTCCCGCCCAGGCGAATATTCCGTGGCCGCAGCAATCGATTCCCCGGCATCTCCCAGGTGATCCCAAGGCTCGGACCAGCGCTGTAGCCGTGGAAGGAACCGCGCGGCTGAGGCTACGGAACCAGGGCGGATCTCCTCAGTACGCGCTCGCTTTTCCGGCGTTGGTGGCGTTGGTGAACGAGTCGCATCCGGTCAGGACCGCGACGACGTCTTCGGGGCGGTCTCGCGGGAAGGACGGCTCTCGGCCGATGGCGTGTCCGGCCCAAATGCCGGGCGGATGAACGGCTTTGTCCCTTCGGGGCCGCTCAGGCGAAGCCAGATCGGCCCCAGGTTCGGCTCGAAGGCGAGCTCGAACCGAAAGCACGAGCAGCAGCGCCGCTCGGCCTCCACGAAGTCCAGCAGGTTGGCCGCCCAGCCGTTCGCGGCAGCGAAGCGGAAGGCGTAGCCATCGGCCAGTTCGCGCGTCTCCTCCGCCATCGCGAAGAGGTCACGGCGCACCTCATCGGAGCGCGCTGCAAGCGCGGCGTCGTCCAGACCGCAGGCGACCGGCAGCGCCTCGTCGGCGACGGTCCCGGCCACACGCCGCCCCGTCTTCACCGGCAGACCCGCGGCGGCCCAATCCTGCTTGCCCTCGGCATAGTTCCACACGTTCCGGTAGCCGAGCTCTGTCAATCGCCGGGCCGCGATCTCCGAGCTCTGGCAGGGGCGATCGGCGCAGTAGACGACGATCGCCGCGTCCTTGTCGGGCAGGAGCGCAGGTCCCAACTCGTCGATGCGATCGAGCGGCATGTTGACCGCGCCCGGCAGGTGCGCCTTGTGGAAGGAGGACTCGGGCAACACTTCGACGATGACGAACGGTTCATTCCGGTCCAGTTTGGCTTTCAGTTCCTCGCGTGAGATGGTCGCAATGGCGGTGGAGGTCACGGTTCCTGTCCATTCCTGCAAACGTCGTGGGTCGCCTCATCGCTCGACCCCGCACCCAATCCGGTACGATCCCCACGGTACGGCTTCAAGCGCACTTGAAGTCAAGGGGGTGAAACGTGGCCCGGTTGACGATCGGCGAGGTGGCCCGGCAGGCGGGGATCCGGCCTTCCGCGATCCGCTACTTCGAGGAGATCGGGGTGCTCCCCCGACCGGAGCGGGTCGGGGGGCAGCGACGCTACGATCACGATGTCGTGACTCGCCTGGCGGTGGTGCGGATGGCCCAGGAGGCCGGGTTCACGATCGAGGACGTGCGTCAGCTCATGGCGGGCTTCCCTGAGGGCACCCCCGCCTCCGAGCGCTGGCGCGAACTTGCCCACCGCAAGCTGCCCGACATCGACGCACGCATTGCCCGACTTCGGGCGGTGCGGGCCGTGCTCGAGGAGAGCCTGGGCTGCGGCTGCCTAACGCTGGAAACCTGCGCCGCCCTCGGCTGGGGCAACCCCGTGGATCTGGATTCCGAACGACCATGACAAGACGGGGCACGCCTATCATCCACGAGGGACAAACTCGTGATCCGGGTTCCCAGCCGCGTGCGAGGTGGGCCCCCTACCTTATTCACTGGCGGGGGAGGGGTTCGTCAGGGCGCCGTACGCCTGCCTACTGGTGCGCGGCAGGACCATGTCGTGCTTCTCCATCAGAGTCATGGCGGCCTCAAGCGTATCCTCGCCGCCTGCCGTCATCACCTGCGTCACCTCCTCGAAATACTCCTCGATGCCCGCTGGGGTGAAGACCGTCAGCTGCCTGGCGGGCGCCGCGCTCTCGTTCCAAAATGTATGGAGGATCCCCCGCGGCACGAAGACGAACGACCCGGCGGGGGCCGTGCTGGTCTGCCCGTCGATCAGAAAGGTCATCTCCCCTTCCAACACGTAGAACGCCTCATCCCAGCCGCGGTGAAGGTGAAGCGGGGGCCCCGCGGTGGCAGGCGGGGCGACGAACTCGTAGGCGGAGAGGGTGCCGCCGGTCCCTGCGCTCACCGCCTTCAGGGTCACGATCCCCGCCTCGCCGAGTGGAATCGTCCGCCCCTCCCCTGGCGCCAGGACAACAGGCTGCCCGTGCCCGGGAACCGCTCCATCGGCGTCGACCATCTTCCTCTCCTCCTGTTCTGCCTCTCTTCAGATCTCCATCATACGAACGATGTCTACGGGAACAGGCAGAGGCCGTCATCGTCGGTCTGCAATTGGCTTCAACAGCCAGCAGGCGAGAATGTGAACGAATCAGGCATCAACGGCATCTTGGTATCGGCCAGACTGATTCAGACCTCGTCGTTATGAACCCTTACTTCGGCAGGAGTTAGCTCAATCCCGTCATCTTGCCAAGGGACATTCTGCCCTCTAGGCTGGGGCAATCGGCCGACGTCAGACATCGTGATCGCGGGAGGGAAGACGCATTCGGTGAACCAGGAACAGCCTCGACCCGGAACCAATCCGGTCCAAACCTACGAAGCCTTTTTCGTCCGCTATCAGTTCCGTCCCTGGGCTGGAGAACTGCTGGATCGGGCCAAGCCACAACCCGGAGAGCGGGTGCTCGACGTGGCGTGCGGCACCGGCATCGTCGCCCGCA
>JALYMD010000224.1 GCA_030773875.1 Chloroflexota bacterium
TGTACGCCGTCGAGCGAGGGGAGCCGGTCGTCGTCTCCACCAATACCTTGGCCCTTCAAGACCAGCTCTTTCGGAAGGACATCCCTGATCTCCAGCGCGCGCTTGCTGTCGACGGCGAGACGCCTCCCTTTCGGGCGGCGGTGCTGAAGGGGCGGACGAATTACCTTTGCCTCCGACGATGGTTCACGGGCCAGCGTCAGCCCACCCAAGACCCGGTGGAGGCCCAACTCCGGGCCAAGGTGCTGCTGTGGCTGGGAACGACGGAGACCGGGGATCGCGCAGAGCTGCGACTGGATGGTGAGGAAGAAGGTCTCTGGCGTCACCTCGCGGAGGAGGAGAATGGGTGTGTTGCCTCCCGCTGCGTCTACCAGCAGCGTAACCAGTGCTTTCTGTACCGCGCACGACGTCGGGCGGAGAATGCACATGTTGTTGTCGTCAACCATGCTCTGCTGTTGTCGGACGCGGTGGCAGGGTCGCGCGTGCTTCCTGAGTACGATCGGCTGATCGTTGACGAAGCCCATCATCTGGAAGAGCAAGCAACCACGCATTTTGGCTTCTCCGTTGACCAGCGCACGGTGCTGGAGGAGCTTGATGCGGCGGTGCGGGACGAGGGACCTGTCCAGTCGGGCACCGTGCCGACTGTGGTGGCCTATCTCGGACGGATGACGGAGGACGACACCGGAAAGCGGCGGGCATCAGCCGCGATCGATCGTCTCGGCCAAGTGCACGAGTTGGCTCGTATCACCCGGTCAGAGGTGGCCGACCTCTTTAGCAGGCTGCGCGAGGTCGCGCTGCGTGACGATGACGACCGCGGCGGGTTCGGCCGGACGCTTCGCATCACCAGATCAGTGCGGGGTGAGACGGCATGGGTGGAGATTGAGCTCGTCTGGGAGCGCTTGGATCGGCGACTTCGGGATCTTGAAGCACAGCTGCGCTGGTACCTGGAAGCGCTGGAAGGGCTGAGATCCGATGAATTAGACGAGGCGGATCCCCAGCAGCAGGAGGATTTGATTGTCGCGCTCGGTGTTTCGATCCGGGGCCTGGCGGACGTGGCCGTCAAGCTCCAGTCCGCAATTGGCACGCCTGACCCGGAGGCCGTCTACTGGATCGAGCGCAATGCGGCCAGCGGCGAGGCGTCCGTGCACGCGGCCCCGCTCCATGTCGGTCACGTACTCCAAGAGCATCTCTTCTCGCGGCTGAAGTCTCTCGTTCTGACCTCGGCGACTATGACTACAGATGGAACATTCGACTACACCGCAGAGCGGCTCGGTCTTGAGGCACCAGCGGAGTTGGCAGTCCCCTCTCCGTTCGACTACCGGGAGTCGACACTGCTCTACGTGGTGGACGACATCCCGGAGCCAAACCAGCCTGGATACCAGCGACGACTGCAGGACACACTCGTTGAGCTCTGTCAGGCCACCCGAGGGCGCGCGTTGGTGCTCTTCACCTCCCACGCTGCGCTGCAAGCGACTTACCGGGCGATCAAGGCGCCGTTAGAAGAGCAGGGCGTTCTGGTGCTAGCGCAAAGAACGGACGGGAGTCCGAGGCAGCTTGTCGACCGGCTCCGGTATTCTCCGAACGTGGTGGTATTAGGTACTTCGACGTTCTGGGAGGGGGTCGATGTCGTTGGCGATGCCCTGAGTTTGCTGGTTATCACCAAGTTGCCCTTTGCTGTGCCGTCGGATCCGGTCTTCGCCGCACGGAGCGAGTTGTTCGAGCAGCCGTTCTTGGAATACGCGGTGCCTCAAGCCGTGCTCAAGTTCAAACAAGGGTTTGGTCGACTCATCCGAAGCGGCCGGGACCGGGGCGTCTGCGCGATCCTGGATCGCCGGGTCATTTCCAAACGGTACGGGGCATCGTTCGTGCAGTCGCTACCCGACTGCTCCATCGATGTGGGGAGCGCGGTTGACTTGCCGTACGCGGCCGCTGACTGGCTCAGGTAAGGGCTCCACCGGATCGCTGGTCTGCAGCAACGAGAGGTGAGGTGAAATGGCCGAGACGATGGACCGAAACCTTGCGCTGGAGCTGGTGCGCGTTACCGAGGCAGCGGCCCTGATGGCTGGCCGGTGGATGGGGCGAGGCGACAAGGAAGCGGTCGATCAGGCCGCTGTTGATGCTATGCGGATGGTGCTCGATACGATTCAGATGAATGGCGTTGTCGTAATTGGCGAAGGGCAGAAGGACGAAGCCCCGATGCTCTATGTCGGTGAGGAGGTCGGCTGTGCCGACGAGCCGAGAGTGGACATTGCCGTCGATCCGGTAGACGGGACTCGTCTGCTAGCCTTTGGCATGCCCAACTCGATTACGGTCCTTGCGGTCGCGGAGCGGGGCACGATGTACGCGTCGCCAGACATCATGTACATGGACAAGATCGCGGTTGGACCAGATGCGGCTGGTCAAATCGACATCAACGACAGCGTGGCCGCGAACCTCCACCGGGTCGCGCGTGCTAAGGGCAAGGAGATTCGGGACCTGACGGTCGTGATTCTTGACCGGCCCCGCCATGAAACCCTGATTCGCCAGGTGCGGGAGGCTGGAGCCCGGATCAAAATGATTACCGACGGTGACGTGGCCGGCGCGGTCATGGCTTGCATGCCAGGCACTGGGATCGATGTCATGATGGGCATCGGCGGCGCGCCGGAGGCGGTCGTCGCCGCCTGCGCCTTGAAGTGCATCGGCGGCGACCTCCAGTGCAAACTGTGGCCGAGGAACGATGACGAGCGCCGCATCGTGAAGGAGCGAAGTATCGATATCGACCAGGTGCTACGGCTAGACGACCTCGTCTCAAGCGACAACGTCTTTTTTGCCGCCACGGGGATTACGGATGGGGAGTTGCTCCGCGGCGTCCATTACGCTGGAGATCGGGCGACCAGCCAGTCGATCGTGATGCGATCGAAATCAGGCACGGTGCGGACGGTCGATGCGACCCACCAGTTGTCCAAACTTGGACAGTTTGCGCCGTTTCCATTCGATTAACTGGGTCAAGGCGATGGCAGATGCTCCTCGGGCGTCGGCCTCGCCACCTTTCCGCGGCGGGCATCGCGATCATTTACGGTAGTTGACGACATCCCAACGGCAGTGCTAGTATCGAGTGGCGTCTCGGCGAACGTGACCATCCCCTGCCTATCGCCGATCTCCATCAGTCACCCGCGGGGAATTTTTACCAGCCTGACCTAAGGTCCCTGCCTCTCCGGCGCTCAGACGTTGATCGAATCTTGGCGCTCGTGATGCCGGCAAGCGCTGAAGTGCCGTGCATTGCCGTGGCCAGCGGGCTGGTCGAATGTCATAGGGGACGTGGGCATCCATCCACCTCAGTGATCCGTCGCACTAACTTGTGATCGTGAGAGCGGCAGCTGGGCTGCAAAGACACCCTGGAGGAAAGCGTTTGTCCGCTGAGGAAGAGAACGTGACAGCTGTTGCGACTGAGGAGAAGCCCGCGCCTCGTGCTCGATCGACGCGGTCCCGGAAGCGGGTGGCCCAGCCGGCTGCCACCCCGGCGGTCACCGGGGAAGTAGCGCCAAACGGCGATGCCGGCGACGGGGCTGTCGCCTCCGCACCAGTCGAGGCGCCTCAGGATGTGGCAGTTGTGCCGGAGGTGGAACCGGTCGCTGCTCGTCCCGCCGCTGAACCTGCTCCCCCTGCGGAACTGGTCGCTGTCCGCCCTGCCGCTGAACCCGCTCCCCCTGCGGAGGTGGCCCCAATCGCGGAGACGAGCGAGCCGCCACCTGCCGCCCCGCCCGTAGCCGAAGACCAGAGGACACCCGAACGTCGTGGCCGGCCGCAGGAGCAGCAAGCTCGTGGCGAGCGGCCAGAGCGTGGCGACCGGCGGGCCGGAACTGAGCGACCGCCGCGGCGGGAACGGTCAGACAGGAATGACCGGGGTGATCGTCAGGTTCGCCAGGAGCGGGAGGCGGCGAAACCTGGGGCAAACGGCCGTGATCGATCAGCGATGGCGCCGCCCTATTCGGCTCCGAGATCTCGCCCGGCGCCGGCTCCTGTCACGCCGCCGATCGCGTCCCCTCCGAAGAACGGCACCGGGCCGCACCTGAACGTCTCCGAGATGGAGACGAAACCCATGGAAGATCTGTTCGAGATCGCCCAGACCATGGGGCTATCCGGCTACAGCCGGATGAAGCGGCCGGACTTGATCGCCAAACTCCTCCGCACCCAAACGGAAGCGGAGGGCAACATCTTCGGCGACGGGGTGTTGGAAATCATCGAGGATGGTTTCGGCTTCCTCCGGGGTCAGCGCTTCCTGCCAGGCCCGGACGACATCTACGTCTCTCAGTCTCAAATCCGCCGCTTCGGTCTGCGTACCGGTGATCGTGTCTCGGGTCAGGTGCGGCCGCCGAAGGACAACGAGAAGTTCTTCAGCTTGCTGCGAGTGGAGGTCGTCA
>JALYMD010000225.1 GCA_030773875.1 Chloroflexota bacterium
GACCCGGCCGGCAACCCGATCAGCCCCCACCACATGTGGAACAAGGAGACCAAGCCCCAGCCGACCGGGCAGAACTGGCGCGAGAAGTATTCCTGGTCGACGGCGCCGCGCTGGGACCGCCGCGCGATGGAGTGCGAGTGCTCGGCGCGGCTGTGGCTGATCGCCGCCGGCGGCGTCATGCCCCACCAGCGCTTCCTGGAGCCGACGGGGACAAGCCTGAAGATTCATGTGCCGGAGAGTACGCTGCCGGCGATGGATCTGGAGTGGAAGATCCCGACAATCTGGAACGCCTTCGAGCGCAACCGGGGCCGTGCCTACCATCTCGCCCTGACCACGGTGGTCGCCCTCGACAACTGGATGCTCGGGCTCGACTTGCTCAAGCAGGGCCACACGCGGGTCCACACCCCGTTCGAGCCGCCCCGCAAGGGATCCCAGATCGGGGCGGGGTTCTGGGGCGCCGGGCGGGGATACTTGACCCACCACGCGACGATCGACAACGGCGCGCTGAGCAACTACCAGATCCTGACCCCATCCACCTGGAACGCTTCCCCGCGGGATCCGTGGGGCAACCCGGGGCCGTACGAGGAGGCGGTGCTCAACACGCCGATCCTGGAGAACTTCGCCAGCGACGAGGCGTTCAAGGGGATCGACATCCTGCGGACCATCCGCAGCTTTGACCCGTGCATGCCGTGCACGACCCACATCCACGTCGGCGGGACGAACCACGTCGTGACCCGCGAGGTGAACACCTGCGGCTGCGGCATCGACGGATGATCCGAGCCGGATGCGGATCCTGATCGCCGGTGTCGGCTACCCCTTCCTGCGGGATCTCTCGCTCGGTCCCGTGCTGGTGCCGGAGCTGCAGCGGCTGGACTGGCCGCTGGACGTGGAGATCGACGATTGGAGCATCGGCCCGATTGCCCTCGTCCAGCGCCTTGAGGAGCGACCGGGCTGGTACGACCGGATCGTCCTGTTCGCGTCGGTCGAGCGAGGGCGCGACCCGGGACAGGTCTCGTGCTACCGTTGGCCGGGTGACCTTCCCGATCCGGAGGAGATTCAGCAGCGCGTGGGGGAGGCCGTGATGGGGGTGATCAGCCTCGACAACCTGCTGATCATCGGCCGGCACTTCGGGGTCTTCCCGTCCGACGTGGTGGTCGTCGAGGTTGAACCGAAGGACACTGGCTGGGGTGATGGCTTCGCTCCGGAGATTCAGGCGGCGCTGGGTGATACCGTCGCCGCCGTCCGCCAGGCCGCGTTGGATGGGTACGATGGGTGATCCGCTGGACGGTGTCCGTTGGCGCGACGAACTGCTCCAGGTCCTGTACTGGTTCCGGGGCGAAGGGCTCGGGGATAACGTCGCGCCACAGGACTTGACGACCTTTCTCGGGGCCGAGGTCGAGGTGGTGCGGCGGCAGCTCGAGTGCCTGGTCGAGGAGGGATACGCGACCGCAGTCGAGGGCGCCCCGGGCCGCTACCGGCTCACCGATTGGGGGGCCAAGGAAGGCGGGCGGCGCTTCGCTGACGAGTTTGCCGGGCTGACGGGACAGGCCCACGGCGAGTGCAGCAACCCCAACTGCTCCTGCCAGACCCTGGGGCCGGAGGCGTGCGAGTCCCGCACGGCCCACGCGCACTGAGCCACGCAGGAGATCACAGTCGGGCGCGGAGGCGCGGGTGACGGACGGCGGCCGATTGACAGAGGAAGCGTTTCAGGCCGTCGGCCGGCACCTGGACGAGCTGGTGCGGGAGTTCGAGGCGCTGCCCCTGCCCGCGGTGCGGGACCAGGTCTTCGACCTGCTCCAGACCGTGGACGCGCTGCACCGGGCGGGATTGACCCGGCTGACCGAGATCCTGCACCGGCAGGGCGGGGGAGCCGCACTGGAGCGGGCAACCGAGGACCCGATCGTTCGCACCCTGCTCGTCCTCTACGACCTAGCCCCAGAACCGCCACCGATCGCCGCCGCGCCGGGGACGACGAGCTTTATCCCGCTCGACCGGATCGGGCGGGCGCCGGTCCGCTCCGTCCGGCGGCCGGTGTTCGCGGAGGTTGCCCGGGTGGAGGAGGTGCCGCCAGGGACCATGAAGGGCATCGAGGTGGAGGGGATCCCGGTTCTGCTGGCGAACGTGGCCGGCACGTTCTACGCCGTCCGCAACGTCTGCCCCAGCAGCGTGGTGCCGTTGAGCCTCGGCTCCTTCGCGCCGCCGGTGGTCGTCTGCCCCTGGCACAACGAGGCGTTCGATGTGCGGACGGGCAAGCGGGCTGACGGCGAGGAGGGGCCGGGGCTGGGCGTGCTGCCGCTCGCGATCGAGGAGGGCGCGATCAAACTCGCGGTCGCGACCGCGGCAATGCCCGGAGGGCCGGGGGCCCGGCAGCCGTGAGCAGGGTGCTGGTGGCCGGGATGGGCAACGTCCTGCGCCGCGACGACGGGTTCGGGGTCGAGGTCGCCCGCCGCTTGATGGACGGGAACGCGTTGCCGGCGGGGGTCAAGGTCGTCGAGGTCGGCATCGGCGGGGTCCACCTGGTGCAGGAACTGATGGACGGCTACGACGCGCTGGTGGTGATCGACGCGGTCGAGCGGGGCAGCGCGCCGGGTACAGTTCACCTGCTGGAGGCGGAGGTGGACGATCTGGCGCGCTGGTCGGAGCAGGAGCGGGGGGACTTCCTGGCCGACATGCACTACACCACGCCGACGAAGGCGCTCATCCTGGCGAAAGCACTCGGCATCCTGCCCCCCCGGGTGTTCATCCTGGGGTGCCAGCCGACCGAGGCGGGAGCGATGGGGATCGGGTTGAGCGAACCGGTCGCGCGAGCGGCCACCGAGGCGATGGGGGAGATCGAGCGGCTCCTCCGCCGGCTGGGCCGGCAGCCCGCCGGTGCGTCCGCTGGCACCCGGCCGTCGCCCGCCGAGGGGGGATGATGGGCGAGGGCAGCGATTGGAACGCGGGGCTCGAGCCGATCGAGCCGATGGTCGAGTACTACGCCCGTGAGATGGGGCAGCTTGCCGGCCGCCTGATGGCGGCGCTGTCGCTTCTGGTCGACCTGGAGGACTCCTACGGTTGGGACGGCCAGTCTGCCCAGGCGCGGGACACGGTCCGGTACTCGCGCCTGCTGGTCGCCTCCGTTCTCCGGATCGTGGCCTCGGCGCAAGCGGAGCAGGGGGACGAGACGGGCATGACCAGGGCCATCGACGAGGGAATGCAACGCCGCTTCGCCGCCCAGAACGGAGGAGAGGGAGACGTCGGTGCCTGACCGACGACCGAGTTTCACCGCGACGGCGATCGGCGTCGTTCACCGGCCGGGATGGGCGGACGACGCGACGACCGCGGAGGGGGAGTACTTCGATCCCTTCGCCGAATCGGTCGTCGAGATCTACCCGGAGTGGGCCGCCGGCCTGGCAGGGATCGAGGAGTTCAGCCACCTGGTCGTCGTCCTCTACATGGACCGCGCCGAGCCGCGCCGGCCGGACGAGCCGTTGACGCACCGGGTGGAGTCGCTCGAGGGGATGCCGGAGGTCGGGCTTTTCGGCACTCGCACGCCGCGGCGGCCGAACCAGCTGGGCCTGAGTTACCCGCGCCTTCTCGGGCGGGAGGGGAACCGGCTCCGCGTCAGTGGCCTGGATGGCTGGCCCGGTACCCCAGTGCTTGACGTGAAGGGGTACTATCTGCGGGACGAGTTGCAACCTGACGCCACCGCGCCCGGCTGGCTCCACCGGCTCTGGGCGCGACACGACGCAGAGCGCCCTCCACGCCGCGAGCGGCCAATCGACGGACCGCGATCCACCGGGTCGGGAACTGCGGTCGACCAGGATTAAGCGTAGCGCCGGGACGGTGGGAGCGTAGACGAATGTGCCAAGCCATTCCGCGCCGAGTGCTCCAGGTGGCCGACCGGCGCGCCGAAGTGCTTTACGACGGTTCTCCAACCTGGGTCGCTGCCCACGGAATCCCCGACCTCAAGGTCGGGGAGTACCTGGTCGTCTACGCCGGTCAGGCCCTCGAACGTCTGCCCACTGATGAGGCGGAGGAGATGCTGCGCTTCTACGACGAGTTGGAGCGCATGGTCCAGGAGGCCGCTCAGTGATCGACCTTCAGGCGCGCACTGCGCCACTCGCTGGCTCCCTGCGCTTCATCCGGTACGCGTTCATGCCCAACCGGCTTCGCTACTGCGGAGGCGACGAGAACCGGACCCTTTTCGAGTATGGCACCGAGCAGGTCGTCGACGGCGGCCTGGACCCGCTGCTGCGCAAGTTCAGCGGAGCGCTTCCGTACCTGCAGTTGATCGCCCGAGCTAACGGCATCCCCGATCCGTTCGATGATCGGGTCGTCGAGGCGTACTGGCTTGGTAATGAGCTACTCGCGGGGGTCGAGGCCCGGCAGCTCCACGATGCCTTGAACGAGCGCTTCGGGAAGCAACTCCAGGGGCGAACCCGAGATTGGGTACTGGGCAAGGCCCCGGCCGGAGCGCGCCCGCACCACAACTTCCACGTGTTCGATGTCCATAGCCGCGTGGGTCAGCTGGAGAACACGCTCGAGACCATGGACCAATGCCGGGTGAGCTGGGGAAAGGTCGTGCGAGTCGACGGTCCCGAGTTGGTTGTTGAGCGTGCGCCGCTTGCGTTGGCGGAGGGGAAGTTGGTGCTTGGCCCTCCGCAGACGCTCCGTGCAGTACGGCAGGTCGAGGGCCGCGGCTTTGCCGACGCGGCCGCCCCTGGGGAATGGGTGTCGCTGCACTGGGGGTGGGTTTGCGAGGTCCTCACCCCGCGCCAGCAGGCCAACCTATTCCGCTTCACCCGAGACCACATCGGGCTCGCCAACCAGACGTTGTAGGCGCCGATTTGGACAGTGGCAACTGATGATGCGTGAGGATCTCGGGGGACGGCTGTGGCTGGCCTGACTCGACGGCAATTGATGCAAGGATCGGCTGGCGCGCTGGCGGCGCTGGCACTGCCCCTCCCAGCGCGGGCCGCGGCCCAAACCGGCCGGAGATCGGTTGAAGCCGTGCGGTTCGCATGGTGGAGTGACGTCGGGATACCAACGCCGTTTCAGGTGTCGACCGTCGGCCCAGGCGGCGCGGTGCTGCTAAGCCTGCTCTACGACACGCTGACGTGGAAAGACGCCGGCGGGATCATCCCCTGGCTGGCATCGGAGTGGGAGCCGAGCTCGGACGGCCGGAGTTACACCTTCCGGCTCGTTAACGGGGTCACCTGGCATGATGGCCGCCCGGTGACGGCTGAGGACGTCGCGTTCTCGTTCGACTACTTCGCCCGGCATCCCTACCGATGGATGACGACCGAGGTGGTCGAGGCCGCTTCGGTGGCCGGTGATGGGGCGGTGCGCATTGCACTCAAGCGACCCGCTGCCGGGTTCCTGGAAGACATCGCTGGCGTCGTACCCATCATCCCGCGCCATGTCTGGGAAACCGTCGCCGACCCGATTACCTACACGGGGCCGGATCGCACGACCGGCAGCGGGCCCTTCACGCTCGCCGAATATGACCAGACCCAGGGCGCCTACCGCCTGCTCGCGCACCAGAGTTACTGGCGCGGGCGACCGTTCGTCCAGGAGTGGCGACAGATCACCGTGCCCGCCGAGGCGCGGGTGCGGGTCGTCCAGCAGGGCGATGCGGATGTCTCGCTGAGCACCGACGCCTCAGTCCGCGGCCTTTTGGCCAACGACCCACGGCTGAAGGTCCTTGAGACCACGCCGCTGTCAATCGTCCGGCTCGCGATCAACACTGACCATCCTCCCCTCGACCGCAAAGAGGTGCGCCAGGCAATTGCCCACGCTCTCGACCGCCACCAGATCGCCGAGACGATGACTCGCGGTCCGGCGATCGTCGGCAGCGCCGGCGTCGTTCCCCCCGAGACGCCCTGGCACAACCCGTCGCTGAAGCGGTACGACCACGATCCGCAGCGTGCGAAGGACTTGCTGGGCGACCAGCGCTACTCCATCGACCTCCTCGTCGACGCGAACGCCCGAGAGCCGGACCTGATGCAGCCGATGCTGGAGGCAGTCGGAATCACCTTGAACGTCCAGCGCGTGGATGCGCCAACCCGGGCTCAACTCCTTGCTGAGGGAAACTTCCAGCTGGCGCTCACCTCCCACATTGGCGTCGGCGGCGATCCCGACTACCTTCGCCGGTGGTATGCGGGGGAGGAGGCGAACGCGTTCGCTCAGGGCTCGATCTTCCGCAATGCGGAGTACCTAAGGCTCGGTGACGAGCAGGCAGCCACCCTCGATCCGGAGAAGCGGCGCGCGATTG
>JALYMD010000226.1 GCA_030773875.1 Chloroflexota bacterium
ACCGGACGGACGCGCTACCTAGAGGTCTGTGACTTAGGCAGCGAGAGCGTAGTTGGGAGTGCCAGCTACTTTTTTGCCCGTTTTTACGAGGCCTCGGGCACCTCGGCGTGCAACGTTCGTACCTACGACCCTGTCGAAACCAAACATCCCCAGAACCTTACAAAGGATACCATGATGGAGGTGATCTGGGTAGATGGGAATGACCAGCTACTGGCACCGTGCTTGTCTCACCCGCCCCGGCCGAACTGGATCTCCCTTCTGTGACGGCCGTTACGCACCGCCCAAATGGCGCACGGTCCCGGGCCGCTGGGCATCACCCGCCAATGACCATTAGCGGGTTTTAGCGGAGTGGTGATTGTGAGCGCGCCAAGCGCTCGAGCCCGCGTCCGCTCACGGGAGAGCCCCGCATGGAGAAGCTCCGCCCTGAGACCTTGGTGAGCAGGCACCACACTGGACGGTCGAATGAGCGCTTTACACTCGGTCCCGCATGGCGCGCTGGATGTCGCGGGTCGCCTCGCGCTCTGCGGTGCTGGCCCGCTTGTCGTAGAGCTTCTTACCGCGCGCGACGCCGATGTCTACCTTGGCACGCCCGCGTTTCAGTACCAGTCGAAGAGGGACGAGGGTCAATCCCTTGCGCTCAATCGCGGCCTGGAGGTCCTGGATCTGGGCCTTGTGGACCAGCAGCTTGCGGGGCCGGTCTGGATCGTGGTTGGTGTAGCTGCCGTGACTGTACGGGGAGATATGGGCGCCGACCAGCCACAGCTCCCCGTTGTCGATCCGGGCGTACGCCTCGCTGATGGTCGCCTTGCCTGCCCGGATCGACTTGATTTCCGTCCCCGTCAGGGCGACGCCGGCCTCGACCGTCTCGTCGATGAAGTAGTCGTGGAAGGCGCGGCGATTGGACGTGACCACCCGGTCCGCCCCTCGCTTCTGCGTCTCCTGATCTGTCCTGGTTCGCTGCTTGGTTGCCATGGTCGGACTATAGGGGGGCACTCGGCAGCCAGTCAAACCGGCTGGGGTCACAGGACAGATGGGTGACAATCCTACCTGCGTCGTAGATCTTCCCACCGCTTTGGGGTCATCGAGGAGCGGCACTGCTTCGGCGGCACATGCCTGCTCAACTGCATGGCGCCCCGGCAAGCGCGACGGACGGTCATGGTCTCCTCTGGCACGTCCGGCGTGGTGATCAGCGATGGAACGAGGAGAACCAGGCGAGGATCAGGCCAGACTGTGTTCCTTGGCGAAGCGAGTGGCAGCCGCGCGCGAGGAGACTCCCGTCTTGCGGTAGATGTTGTAGACGTGAGCCCCGATGGTGCGTGGACTGAGATGGAGCCGATCCGCGATCTCGGCGTTGGACAAGCCCTGCGCAACGAGGCGAAGCACCTCCACTTCTCGATCGCTGAGGTCAGCGGGAAGCGCCGTGGCGGGCGGGCGCCCACACGAGGCAGCCTCAGCCTTCTCCCCTGCGACCTTTGCCAGCACCTGCTCGATCCTCATCTCGCGCCCCGCCTGCCAGGCAGCCGCGAACGGAGCCTCACCGAGACCTGCCCTGGTTGCGGCAACCGCTGCCTCATACCCGGTGCCGGCGAAACGCATGACCGGAGCGCCGACCGACTCGCGGAGGGCTTCCGCCGCGCCGAAGAGATGGGCGGCGCGCTCGTGCTGACCTGACGAGCTGGCGATGACGGCGATCTCAACGAGCGCGTAGGCGATGCCCCATGTGCTGCGATGCTCCCGCCAGATAGCGATGCTGCGCCGATGCAGATCCGTCGCTGCGGCGGTGTCTCTCCGGTCCCAGGCAAGCTGGCCAAGATTCGTCAAGGCGAAGGCTTCCGTCCAACTGTGACCGATGGCCCGGCTCAGCCGGAGGGCTTCCTCAAGCCACAGCTCCGCTCCCCGCGCATCCCCCATCCGCCGAGCCAAGGATCCAAGGCTGACCATCACCGTGGCCGACCAGGCAACCTGATTGATGGAGCGGAACCGCCCCAGGGCCTCCTCCCAGAGGGCGAAGGCGCGCTCGGGCTGAAGCTGCTCGTAGACGCGACCGAGTCCCGTCTGTGCCAGGGCGGTGGCGAATGGATCTCCTAAGGAGGAAGCGAGCCGAAGCCCCTCCTCCCCGATCGCCGCTCCCTGAGCATGATCTCCCTGGTGATTGGCAAGGATGCAAGCGGCTGCAAGTGCCCGCGCTCGTAGTGCCGGGTCTGGCCCGTCGAGGTGGGCGCCCAATCCCCGCTCAAGCCAGGATCGCCCTTCGCTCAGGTGGCCCCGCACAAACCAAAACACCAGCAGGGGCTCGGCAATGGAGAGGCACGTTGCCGCCTCCCCCCGCTCCAGCGCCCACGTCATGGCGGCACGGAGATTGTCGAGATCGGCGTGCAGGCGGTCCAACTCTGTCACCTGCTGGGGTCCGTAGACAGCGGAGCGGCCTGCCTCGGCACGGTTACGGAAAAAGGTGGCATGCGCTGCGATAACGGAGTCCGCTTCGCCGCTTGCGTCGAGCTGCTCAAGGGCGAACGCTCGGATAGTCCCCAGCATCCCGAACCGAATCTCGTCAGCCGTGTCGCCGCCTCGCTGGAGCAAGCTCTTGTCAATCAGCGAAGCGATGCCCTCCAGCACGTCCATCCCGCCACCTGCGGGCACCGTAACCACCAGTTCCGCCGCTCCCAAGGAAAAGCCGCCAGCGAAGACGGCGAGGCGCCGGAATAGCACTTGTTCCCCGGGAGCCAGAAGGTCGTGGCTCCAGGCGACCGCGTCGCGCATGGTGCGCTGCCGATCGGGCAGGTCACGTGGGCCGCTGGTCAGCACGTGGAGCCGATTGGTCAGTCGAGCCAGCAACGCGGGCGGCGAGAGCACCTTCGCCCGGGCCGCCGCAAGCTCGATCGCCAGCGGCAAGCCGTCGAGCCGTCGGCAAATCTCCGCGACTGCCGCCGCGTTGGCCTCCGTCACGACGAAGCTCGGGTCGGCGGCCTGAGCCCGCTGGACGAAGAGCGCCACGGCTGCGCTGGCAGCGAGTGCCTCTGGGGTTTGGGGGCAGTCCCGATCTGGTGGGGTCAGGGGCAACACCGGGAACTCCTGCTCCACCCGCACCCGAAGCGGTTCCCGGTTGGTCACGAGCAAACGGAGAGTCGGGCAGGACGACAGGAGTTGCATCAGATGGGGTGCCGCGTCGAGGACCTGCTCCAGGTTGTCCAGTACCAGCTGCTGCTGCCGCCCGACCAGCGCCTCCTGGACCGTCAAGATCAGCGGCCGCCCCGCGTTCTCTCGCAATCCGAGAACGGACGCGATGGTTGGAAGCACCAGCGCGGGATCTCGAACCTGCGCAAGCGGAACGAAGGCGACCGCATCGCGGTACTCACCCGCGAGGCTGGCAGCGACCGCGAGGGCCAGGCGCGTTTTGCCAACCCCGCTGGGCCCGGTCAGGGTCAGAAGGCGAACATCTGGACGCCGGAGCAGCGCAGTTACGTCCGCAACTTCCTGCTCCCGCCCCACCAACGATGTCGGGGGCACTGGCGGTTGCGCCGATTCGGCTTCCCGTCGGACACCGGGAGTGACGCGCACCAGCGGCGCGACAGACCGATCCTCGGGAAGGGAAGACATGCCGGCAAATCCTCTCTCACTCGACAACAGGACGCCGACCATTTTTGGCTGCTGAGCGTTCCCAAATCAGCCGTGGGTCGCCACCATCGACATCGCGCGGCCTGCGGGATCGGCATTGGGGAACAGGTCGTCCTATCGTTAGTCTACTTGCGGAGGGTCCGTTCTATGGCTTCAGACCTACCTCGCGCCGGCTCGGGTTAGGTCAAGCAACCCGCGCGTCGAACATGGAGTTGATCTGCGAGCTTGTGTGCGCATGCTGCAAGTGGCCGCAGTCGTGCGAGCGAAGGGCGACCTTCGGTCCGGTTACAATCCAGCCATGACCTACCTCCCCTCGCGTTCGGACCCCTACGCCGCCATTGTCGATTTCTATGACCTCGAGCACGCTGGGTACGAGGAAGACCTGGACCTCTACCTGAACCTCGCCCTGGTTACGGGCGATCCCGTGCTCGAGCTAGGCTGCGGTAGTGGCCGTCTCCTTGTACCACTCGCGGACGCCGGTCACCGCGTCACCGGCCTTGACGTTTCAGCGCCGATGCTCGACCGCGCGCGCAGGTCCGCCGCTGAAGCGGGGGTGGCCGACCTCATCACCCTGCACGAGAGTTCAATGACGGAGGCGGACCAGGCGGCCGGTGGTCCGTTCGGGATCGCCATCGTCGCGCTCAACGGACTGATGCACCTCACGACCGTCGAAGAGCAGCGAGCGGCCCTCACCTCGATCCGGCGTGCCCTTGACCCGCGCGGACAACTGGTCCTTGATTTGTTGAACCCGACACCGGACGCACTCCGGGCTCTCGATCAATCAGTCGTGCACGAGGGCACCTGGACGTTGGATGACGGCACCCGGGTCGACAAGCTGGCTGCGAGGCGCATCTTGCCGGCCCTGCAGAGGATCGAGACAGATCTCTGGTACGACCGCATCGGTGCCGATGGAACGCTCCGACGGGTCGCGACGGCCTACCCGATGCGCTACGTGCACCGCGGTGAGTTGGAGCTGATGCTGGAGCTAGCGGGCTTCGCCGAGTGGCAGATCTACGGGAGCTACGAGTTGGACCCCTTCGAGGACACTTCGGAGCGTCTCATCGTCACGGCCGAAGTGACACCAGCGTAGCTGGAACGCGTCCGGAGAACCTGTTGGAGTTGGGGCAACGGGGAGAAACTCTGTCGAACTTACCCGTTGGCATCTCGCCTCTCCACCAGTGCTCGTGAAGTGAGCGCGTTCCAGGGACCGGCCGACTGAGGATTGCGGAGACATCAGAGTCTAGGCCCCGGCGCCCCCGTCCCAAGCGATGCGAGCCGCACGATCGCGCAGCAGGAGGTCCGCCAGCACAATTGCTAGCATGGCTTCCGCGACGGGCACGGCCCGCGGCAACACGGAAGGATCGTGCCTCCCCTCGACGGTGATGGACCGAGGCTGGAGCGACGTGTCGACGGTCTGCTGCGGCCGGGCGACGGAAGAGGTTGGCTTCACCGCGATCCGGACGACGATATCCTCTCCGCTGGAGATCCCGCCAAGCGTGCCACCGGCGTTATTCGTGCGCGTTCGAACACGCCCCTCCTCTGCGTAAAACGTGTCGTTTGCCTGGGATCCACGCGAGCGAACGACACCGAACCCCTCACCCAACTCGACGCCCTTCACAGCCGGAATACTGAGCATGGCCTGTCCGATCAGCGCGTCGAGCTTATCGAAGGTGGGCTCGCCCAGCCCAACTGGCACGCCGACCGCGCGAACCTCCACGATGCCACCCAGGCTGTCCTTCTCCGCCTTTGCTTGCTCAATCGCTGCAACCATCCGCTCCGCCGCCGCGGGATCAGGACAGCGCACGACATTCTGCTCGATCTCGTCCCGATCGAACGTTTCGGCGACGATGCCCCCCAGCTCCCGGGTGAAGCCAAAGACCTCGGCTCCAGCGGAGGCGAGGATCTTCCGGGCGATTGCGCCCGCGGCCACTCGTCCCCAGGTCTCCCTCGCCGACGAACGGCCTCCACCCCGGTGGTCCCGATGACCGTATTTCGCCCAATAGGTGTAGTCGGCGTGCCCGGGGCGAAAGACGTCGCGCAGGTTCTCGTACTTTGACGAGTCCACATCCTTGTTGTACGTGATGAGTGAGATCGGGGCGCCGGTCGTGATGCCTTCAAACACCCCGGAGAGCAACTCGGCGCGGTCCCCTTCGTTGCGAGGAGAGGTCACGGCGCTCTGACCAACCCGCCGCCGGTCGAGCTGGCGTTGCACGTCTGCAACGGAGAGTGGAATGCCTGCCGGGCATCCTTCGATGACGACGCCGAGGGCTGGCCCGTGAGACTCCCCCCAGGTCGTCAGCTTGAAGATGCGACCGAAACTACTGCCCATACGGTAGTTGACTCCTGATCGTCACCCTATCCCGTCAAGGGCGGGGCAAAAGACTCTGGTCCTCCGGCTGGCGAAGCACGACGCCATAGAGCCGGTAGTCGTTGCCGCGGGAGCGGCGAAAGCCAACGCTCTCATAGAGATGTTGCGAGCGCAGATTGTCTAGCTGGGTACTCAATCCCACGCGCCGGGCACCCCGACCGGCGAGGTGACTCACTGCGAACGCCAACGAGCGCTTACCCCAGCCTGACCCCTGAGCCTCCGGGTCCACGGCGATCCGGTCCAAATGTCCCCAACCCGCATAGGACGTGGTGCCGACGTAGGAGATCGGGCGCCCATCGAGCATCCCGAGGTAGAGATCCACCCCGGGGGTCGAGGCATAGGCGAGGAACTCAAGCTCGCTGTTCCACCAGAGCCAGGGAAACGCCGCGTGATCCAGCCGGACGAGCTCGGCTAAGCCTGCCTTGTCCGTTGTAAGGACCGGCACGAACGTCAGCGGCGCGGGTGTGACGGAGATGGCGATGGGCAACTCTAGCTCGTAGGTGATGACCTCTTCGAGCGGCTGAAAGCCGATGCGCTCGTAAAACGCGGGGCGCCGCCGCTCCGTCAGTTCGGTCATGAGGACCAGCGCCGCGCCGGCGTCCTGGCAGCGGGAGATCACCGCCTCCACCACCGCGTCGACCCGCCGGATCGCCGCTAACTCGTGGATGGCCGCCACCTCGTCGCGATGCCGCCAAGGACCCACCAGGGCGA
>JALYMD010000227.1 GCA_030773875.1 Chloroflexota bacterium
AGCACGAACCGGCTCACGACCCGATCTCCCTCGGCAATCAGGTCTTCGACCACCACCCGCAAATCGGGGAAGCCGGCCCAGTACTCCGCAAGGTCAATCCGGACACCCTCCGGCCCATAAAAATCGCCATCCAGACCGTGGCGGATATGGTTGTCTGTGACGAAGCCGGCGATGCGTCGGGTGTCGCAACGATTGATGACCTCCTCGACGAAACAGCGCACGACCTCCTTGTTGTGCGTCCACATGCCAATGTGCCTCCATCAGTGTGAAAGCGCCGAACCAGTTTCGGCGCTGCCAAGCGAAACGCCTGCGTGATCAGCGGGCCGTCGGACGGAAATCGGAAAGCAGGTGCTCAATCAACGGAACCTGCGAACGCGAACGGTCAAGGAACCGGACCGACCGTTACGGGTCGATCCCGCCCGCCCCATCTCAAGTGGCCAGGCGAGTGACGGTCCGGGAGAGCTGGAACCGTGGAGTACCGATGGACAGTCGGCCCAAGCGTCCGGATGCCCGAACCACTTTCGGCCGGGGGTGTCCGGTCCCCGGCCCCGCCACTACTGTAGGGCCGCGATCGCAAGCCAGCAGCGTAAAAACGACGTACTCGCCATACTTAATCTGCCCTTGCCACTCGCCTAACCAGACGCAGTGTTGCCGCGGACGCGTCTAGGGGAAGTCCTACACATCAGGGGACGCCTCGCCTTTCAGGCGCGACTTGCGGCCCCGCATCCTCACCGCCCGAGTGACTGTCATCCTCACTAGGTCAAATGCGGCGTTGTCCGGGGACGCACTGGGCGGCCCTACTCTGGCGGAGGGTCGCGCCGTGGCAGTCGCTCCGCCGTCGGCTGCCTAACAGGGCATTCGGGCACTCGAAAAAGGAGGGGAATCGTGATGGTTCGGGGATGGAGATGGATCGTCGCGACCGCGGCAGCGTTGCTGCTCGTGACAACGGCCAGCAGTGGAATTGCTGCACAAGAGGACGGTGAGTCGTACGACCTGGGGATCTCGAAGTTCACATGCGAGACAGACCCTGGCCCGCTTGGTTTCGGATTTGAAGTACCGGAAGATTGCGAGCCAACGAGTGGTGTGAGCTTCGAGGCCGCGAACGCCGATGGAGAGGTTCTCAACACCTGCACAATCGCGGCGGGGTCGGGGGGCTGCAACGTTCAAGTTCCATACGGCATCAGCGTGGCCGTCACCGAAGATGAGGACACGATCCCCGAGGGCTATGCTCCACGCGAGAATCCGATCACGGTCGAGACACCAGATGCACCGGTGGCGGGTGAAGCTCCTCAGGCCATTTTCGTCAACCTTCCGACCGGCGACGACACCACAGTTGCCGATGACACAACGGACGACGCCGACACGGGAACGTCCTTGCCGAATACGGGGAGCGGCACATCGGTCAGCGGGCAATCGGGCGCTGGTTGGCTAGCCCTTCTCGCTGCCGCAACCTTCGGCGTGGGCGTCGCTCAACGCCTGCGACGACCCACCGCTCGCTTGCGGGTAAGGCGTGCAACGGGACATCGTCCCCGCCTGCCCCGTTGCACGCCTTGACCGCGCTAGCGAGCGATGGGTCGTCGCAGGCGTTGAGCGACGCCGACGCCGAAGGTTGCGGCAGCGAGAAGGGCTAGCCAACCAGCGCCCGATTGACCGCTGACGGGTGTGCCGCTCCCCGTATTCGGCAAGGACGTCCCCGTGTCGGTGTCATCCGTTGTGTCATCGTCATCAGTGGTGTCGTCGCCCGTCGGAAGGTTGACGAAAATGGCCTGAGGAGCTTCACCCGCCACCGGTGCATCTGGTGTCTCGACTGTGATCGGATTCTCGCGCGGAGCATAGCCCTCGGGGATCGTGTCCTCATCTTCGGTTACCGCCACGCTGATGCCGTATGGAACTTGGACGTTGCAGCCCCCTGACCCAGCCGCGATTGTGCAGGTGTCGAGAACCTCTCCATCGGCGTTCGCGGCCTCGAAGCTCACACCACTCGTCGGCTCGCAATCTTCCGGTAGGTCAAATCCAAAACCAGCCGGACCAGGGTCGGTCTCGCACGTGAACTTGACGATCAGGAGCTCGAATGGCTCGCCGTCATCCTGTGCAGCAATCGCACTGCCGACGGTCGTCATGAGCAGCAACGCTGCGACGGTCGCGATGATCCATCGCCATCCCCGAACCATCACGTTTCCCCTCCTGTTTCGAGTGCCTGAATTCCCTGTTAAGCAGCCGACGGCGTAGCGACCGCCACGGCTGGACTCTCTGCAAGAGTAGGGCCATCCAGTCCATCCCCGGACAACGCCGCATTCCACCAAGCGAGTATGACAGTCGCTCGGGCGGTGAGGATGTGGGGCCGCAAGTGGGGCCCGAAATACCAGGCGGCCACTGATGTGTAGGACTTCCCCTAGACGCGTCCGCAGCAGCACTGCGTCTGGTAGGCGAGTGGCAAGGGCAGATTAAGTATGGCGAGTACGTCGTTCTTACGCTGCTGGCTCGCAAACGCGGCCCTACAGTAGTGACGGGGCCGGGGACCAGACATCCCCGGCTCGGGGTGGTTCGGGCATCCGGACGCCTGGCCCGACTGTCCGTCGGTACTCCACGGTTCCGGCTCTCCCGGACCCCCACTCGCCTGGCCCCTTGAGATGGGTTGGGCGAGATCGACCCGAAACGGTTGGTCCGGTTCCTTGACCGTTCGCGTTCGCGGGCTCCGTTGATCGAGCACCTGTTTTCCGATTTTCGTCCGAAGGCCCGCGGATCACACGCGCGTTTCGCTTGGCAGCGCCGAAACCGGTTCGGCGCTTTCACTCTGATGGAGGCACATTGGCATGTGGACGCACAACAAGGAGGTCGTGCGCTGTTTCGTCGAGGAGGTCATCAATCGTTGCGACACCCGGCGCATCGCCGACCTAGTCACAGGCAACCATGTCCGCCACGGTCTGGATAGCGATTTCTACGGCCCGGAGGGTGTCCGGATTGACCTTGCGGAGTACTGGGCCGGCTTCCCCGATTTGCGGGTGGTGGTCGAAGACCTGATTGCCGAGGGAGATCGGGTCGTGAGCCGGTTCGTGCTGCATGGCACTCATC
>JALYMD010000228.1 GCA_030773875.1 Chloroflexota bacterium
CGTTGCGTATCCATCCTACAATGGATGCATAACTACCCTGACCCCTACCGACAAACAGGTTTTTGCCACCCGCGTCCAGTCCGATCCCGCCTTCTTCTGCTCCCGCGTGCTGGGCGCCTCCCTCTGGACCAAACAGCAGGAGATCATCGAAGCGGTCCGGGACCAACCAGAGGTTTACGTCCCCTCCTGCCACGCTTCAGGTAAGAGCTTCACCGCTGCCCACGTGGCGTTGTGGTTTCTCTACTCCCACCCCGATTCGATCGTCGTCACCACCGCCCCCACAGTGCGGCAGGTCAAGAAGATCCTCTGGCAGGAGATCCGCCGCGCCCACGGCAAAGCCCCCGTCCCGTTAGGCGGGACGCTGCTGAAGCAAGAGCTGCAGATCGACGAGAAGTGGTACGCCTTCGGATTCTCCTCCGACGAGCCCACCAACTTCTCGGGGTTGCACGCCGACTGGGTGCTCTTCATCGTCGACGAGGCTACCGGCATCCCGCCCGAAAGTTGGGAGGCCATCGACGGCGTCCTCTCCAACGAGCACGCGCACCTGCTGGCCATCGGCAACCCGACGGATGGAGCAAGCGAGTTCGCGGTCCGCTGCGCCAAGGGCGGACCTGGTGCCGCCGTCCTACCCATCTCCGCCTACGACACCCCCAACTTCACCGAGCTGGGGATTACAGAAGCAGACATTGCTAGTGGTGCCTGGGAGGAGAAGGTCAAGGCTGTAGGGTCGCTGCCGCACAAGTACCTAGTCGCCCCATCCTGGGTGGCCAAGGTCTTCAAGAAGTACGGCGCAGACTCGGCCATGTACCTCTCCCGGGTGAAGGGGAAGTTACCCACCACCGGCAAGGACACGCTCATTCCGCTCGCCTGGATTGATCGGGCAGTCGAGCGGTGGCGGGACCACACCGAGAAGCTGCGGGACGGCTTGGCCACAACCAGTGGGGAAAAGGTGCTAGGCGTAGACGTGGCTCGGTTCGGCACCGACAGCACGGTTCGAACCCTCCGAGAGGCCCTCTATGTCGCGTGGCAGCGGGAGACAAACCAGGAGGACACGATGCAGACGGCGGGGCGGGTGGCGCTGGATCTGGCCGAGAAGGAGGGCATGAGTGCCAACATCGACGTCATCGGCCTGGGAGCGGGCGTCTACGACCGGCTCAAGGAGCAAGGCAAGCCCGTCCATGCCATCAACGTGGCCAAATCGGCGTCAGACCCGGAGATGTTTGCCAACCTGCGGGCGGAAGGCTATTGGCACCTGCGCAATCTGTTTGAGACCGACGCCATCATGATCCCGCCGGATGACGACCTAGCCGACGAGTTGACCCAGCTCAAGTACAAGGTAGTCTCCTCCAACGGCAAGATTCGGATTGAGGAAAAGGAGGAGATGAAAAAGCGTCTGGGCCGATCCCCAGACCGGGCGGATAGTTTGATGCTGACCGTGGTCACGCCACCGGAGGAGCAAGAGGCGTTCGTCGTGTTTGGAGACTAGGGCGCGTCGGTAAACCTTGTGTTGACTAGTGCTTCCCGGACAAACCGCACGATGTCGGGTAATGGGGGGTCATAACCGCTGGTGATGTCGATTCTGAGAAGCGGGGCCGGCAAGTCCAGCGGGTCAAACACTCCCTCGGCGATCCGATTCAGCACGCTCTGGAGACTGGCCACATCGTGGTGTCCGTGGTGGCGTTCGCCCGCTGCCGACCGGGCGGCGATTCGGCGCTCAACTACTTGGATCGAGGTGCCACAGTGCAGGAGGATCGGGCGTGCGCGTCCAAGGAGGCGCCGCAACTCGCCCTCTGATCGACCACGGGTGAAATTGCTCTCGGCAATCACGCCCGGGATCTTCCCGACGAGGGCGTCGAGGACGGTGTAGAGGAGCGCGTACCGGATCGTGCTGTTGAGCTCGGGCATGAAGCGATCCGGCACGTGTTCGCCGTGGAAATTCTCGAGCTCGTTCCGGAGATGCATGGCCAACAGCATGGCGATCTGCTGGTGCTGATCCAGTTCGTCAAACGCTTCTGGTGACATGATCTCTCCCACCGCCTTCCCCACTGGGGCCAACAGAACCCACTGATACAATAGAAGCAGGTACTCAACCCCGCTTCCATGCCAAACCCTCTAACCTCCTTCCTCTCCGATCGCTTCATCAAGCCCCAGGTCGAAGCCCAGGTTGCCTCCGTCCTCAAAGACGCTCGGCCCTACGCCGTCGGCGCGGGCTTCATTCCTGAGACGAGCTTAGGCCAAGCCATCGGGCAGCCCCACGACGCCGACTACGCCCTGCTGTACGCCCTCTACAAACTCAATGCCGACGTCTCCGGCTCCGTCCATAAATGGGCGGGGGGCATCACCGGCCCCGGCTGGCACATCACCACCATGGACCCGCTGCTGCAACCCGGCCAAGCGCTGCGAGCCCAGATGCAGGAGCTGAGCCGGTGGCTGGCCAACCCCAACCCCTACAAGCAGATGCAGCTCTTGCTCTACGAGGTGGTCGAGCACCTAGCCATTGTCGGGGACGCTTTCTGGTACGTCTCCCGCGACAGCCAAGGCCGGCCGCTGGAGATCTGGGGCATGCACCCAGCCCTAACGCGCATCGTCAGTAACCACCAGGGCGAGGTCCTGGGCTACGTCATGCGGGTGCCGGGGGCCGACGCCATCGCTTTCCCCCCGGAGGAAGTCCTCCACTTTCGCCTGCCCAACCCCAGCAACGACCTGCACGGCGAGAGCCCCTTGGAACTGGTCGTAGAGGAAGCGGGCATCGATCTGCAGGCCCTGCGCTCCAACAAGGCCATCTTCACCAACGGCCTCTCGCCTTCGGCCCTCCTGCTGCTGGACGAACAAGCCACGCCGGAGCAGGCCAAACAACTCACTGACCAGATCACCCAGCGGCACCAGGGAGTGGGCAACCGCCACAAGCTGATTGCGCTCGCCCGGGTCAAAGACTTCAAACCCTATACCTTGACCCCCAAAGACATGGAGTCGCTGGGGTTGCGGGATCTGGCCACCAGCAAGGTCACCACCGCCTTCCGGCTGCCCAAAGTGATCTTGGGTCACCACAACGCCGGCGACTACGCCACGACCAAGTTCCTCATCCGGGAGACCCACCAGAATACCTACCGCCCCGTCCAACAATTGATCGCCCAGGTCATCACCGAGGGGCCGATCCACGCCATCAACCCCGAGCTGCGGTGGGAATTCCACCAGCCGGATTCCTCCGATCCGGACGATCTACGCAAAGACCAGATGCGGGCGGTCCAACTGGGGATCCTCGACGCGGATGAGGTGCGCCCCGCCTTTGGCAAAGAGCCCCGGCCGCGGACCACGAGCAACAATCAGCTAACCGACCAAGAGCAGGCGGATGCGGCTGAGAGCGCCAAGGCGGGGGCGACCCAGAAGACGCACAAATCCGTCAGCGCTGAGGAGATCGAGGCCATCAAGCAGCGGCGCGAGAGCGCGATGGCGGAGTTGGCCGAGGCGCTCCAACCCAAGCTCGTCACCTACTTTGAGAACCAGGAGCAGCGGTACCTCGATCGGTTGACCGAAGCCTTTGGAACCAGCGTAAGTAAGCACGTCACCAAAGGCGTGGTGGATGACCTGGTGGAGGACTATCTCGCTGACCCGCTGCCGGATGATGCCGAACTGTCCACCCTGTTCTTCGTCAACCTCCCCGACGTCATCTCCCGGGGAGCGGAGGAGGCGCAGCTGCAAATCTCCATCACGCTGGACATCGGGGTGACCCAGCGGATCGTCGATGACTACATCCTGACCCGCTCGCTCCTGCATGCGCGGGGCATCAACGAGACCACCCGGGAGGCGCGACGCCAGTCGCTCTCCCAAGGCATCGTGGAGGGCGAGGGGATACCCGAACTCTCCGCCCGGGTCCAGTCCACCTTCGCGGAGGCCCAGGGCTACCGCTCCACCCTTATCGCCCGCACCGAGACGGCCCAGGCGTTTGAATCAGCGAATCAGAGCGCTTTGACAGCGTCAGGGGTGGTGGAGAGCAAGCAATGGTTGACGGCGAAGGATGAACGGTTGTGCCCCGTATGCTCTCCCTTGGAAGGCGTGATTGTGCCGCTGCAGGACCACTTCCCAGGAGACCTTGAGCCGGGCGCGGCCCACCCTGCGTGCCGCTGCACCAGTATTGGCATTATCGGGCCGAATAGGGCCGAGTAAGGAGGTATGTGTACGAGTATCGCGCCACCATTTTGCGCCACATCGACGCGGACACCAGTTGGGTCTCGGTTGAACTAGGTTTCGATTGCGCCATCAAGTTGACGATTCGTTGGGCCAGAATCAACGCCTCAGAGAAGAACACGACGGACGGGGAAGCGGCTCTTCACTTCGTCCGCCTGATGCTGCCGGAGCAGAGCCGCTGCATTCTGCGGACCATCAAGGACAAGCGAGAAAAATTTGGGAGGTATCTGGGTGAGTTCATCCTAAACGACGGCATCAACCTGAATGACGTGCTTCTCCAAGAAGGGTTTGCCGAGCTCTGTTTTGTGGCCAAAGAGAGTGAAACGACCGGCGAAGCCGCCTGAAAGGCGTAAGAGGGAAACCGTCCGTCCTCCCCGCATTATCGAGATGAACCACGAGGTATGCAAGAGAGTTTCACGCGGGAAATACAGCAATAGGACGTGCGGGAAATATTGCGGGAATTGTGCGGGAAATACAGAGATAAAAGCTTATCAAGGAGGACAATGTTAGAGGACTTACGATGCACCAAATGTCGACAACTGTTGTTACGCACCAGTCTGGAGCTGTTAGCCAAGCGCCAAGGACCGCTACGCGACGCTGAACGGCCGGTGGTTGAAATCAAGTGTGAACGCTGCGGCAAGATCAACTGCTTCTACTACGACCCTGCTGCCTACATCAAAAAGCAACAGTACCCCACCGCCACCCTATTTGGAAATTCTTCTGATGACTAATCGTTTACCCGCCTTTATTCGTGACTACTCGCTCAGCCTGACCCTCGCCGGCCTCTTCCTCGCGTCACTCGTCGCCCAAGCGTTCTTCAACTATGGAGAGTGGCAAGAAGAGGCGCTAGCGCACGGACAAGCGTTAGAGCTGGGAAGCTACCTAACATTCTTCCTAGGACGTGTCTTTGAGAATGCCCAGAGCGAGTTTCTGCAACTGCTGACGTTCGTGGTGCTCTCCAGCTTCCTGATTCACCGAGGCAGCCACGAGAGCAAGACCGCCGACGAGCCCATGCAGCAGGCCTTAGAGCGCATCGAGCGGAAACTGGACCAGCGCCATGATCGTGCCGCCTGAGCCCCCACCCGAGACACACAAGCCGCATCTCTTCTGGCTCATCTATGAGGACTGCGTGGTACTGCCGGGCGGCCTGACGCTGGAGATTACCCTGGAGCATCCCCGCCCG
>JALYMD010000229.1 GCA_030773875.1 Chloroflexota bacterium
GGTCGCCCGGTCGCGGCCCGCTGCGGCGGCAGGTGCGGTTCCAGCGCCGCCCACTGCTCGTCGGTCAGTTCTCGGTCTCGGCTCATCTCCCAACGTTACCACGCCTTTGAAGACACACCCTAGTCGAGTCACCTGCTCTGGGTCTTCGTCTCACTGAGGCGCGTCCTCCCTCGGCACTCCCCCCAGCGCCTCACCCATCCCCAGCGCCGCCTGGTTATCATCGCCCCGAGCGGAGAACGGTCCGCCGTCGAGGTTTTTCGTTCGTCGGCATCGCCCAGCGGGATCGTTAGGCCCGATCGTGTGACGGTCCAACCCTGGGCCTGTCCAGGATGATGGCCGAGATGCTCCCCGGACCGAGCCCTGCCTTTAAGCACGACGATCGCGGCGGGGAGCAGTGGTGGCGGTAACTAAGGCTCTCGTCGTCATCCGAGAATCGGGAAAGGTGTCGGTTCCGAGCGTCCCATCGAAGACGGCGTGGTGCGGACGCGGGAGGACTGAGCGTGCGAGGAAGAGGGATGCGGCGGTGGTTCACCGCCGGCACGGTTGGACTGCTGCTGATCTTCGTGCTCGCTGGCGGCATAGTGGCCGGGCTCGTCCGCCTGGGCGGCTACTGCGGTGCCGACTTCCTCCCCATCGAGGTCGACCTCGCAGTCGAGCCGTACATTCAGAACGTGACTGCCACCGCGGCGACCATCATGTGGCGCACGCCGCTGGAGAGTGAAGGTGCCGTCTCCTTCGGGAAGACCCCCGATCTCGGCCGGACGGTCGCGAGCGACGAAGCACGCATCCACGCCGTGCGCCTGACCGACCTCGAGCCGAACACAAGGTACTTTTACCGGGCCGAAACCCTCGGCATGCCGGGCGACCTGAAGTCGTTTCATACCTCGCCGGGACCTGATGGAACGATCACGGCGGCCGTGGTGGGCGACAGCGGCTCTGGCAACCCCGCGCAATACCAGGTCGCCGAGGTGATGCTGGCCATGGAACCGGACCTCGTCCTGCACACCGGTGATGTCGTCTACCCTCGGGGCGGCGAATGCCGCTACGACGACCGATACTACGACCCCTATCGCGAGCTGATCGGCTCTGTTCCGGTCTATCCAGTGCTTGGCAATCATGATGTCCTCACCGACAACGGCGAGCCGTACCTGGAGGCGTTCGAGTTGCCGGCCGACGGCTCCGGCACCGAGCGGTTTTACTCCTTTGATGTCGGCCCGGTGCATGTGGCAGCGCTCGACAGCGAGCTCTACTACCGGGATGACTCGATCCCACCGGCCGTCCAGAAGGCCTGGCTGGTTGAGGATCTCCGCCAGACGGACCGCCCCTGGAAAGTCGTGGTCATCCACCGCCCGCCGTTCAACTCATCCCCCTATCACGGGCCTGATCCCCAGGTGCTCGAAGACCTCGTCGGGATCTTCACCGCTGAAGGCGTGGATGTGGTTTTCGCCGCCCACGAGCATGTCTACGAGCGGCTCAAGCCGATCGACGGCGTCACCTACTTCGTCACCGGTGGTGGGGGCGGGAGATTGCGCGGCGTGGGCACGAGCGATCTGACGGCGCTCAGCGCCCTCCGTCACCACGCGCTCAAAGTGGAAGCCAGCCCCGAGCGACTGGTCATCGAGGCCATCGGGATCGGCCACGAAGTGTTCGACCGCGTCGAGTTGACCCAAGCAGGACCCTGATCTAGCGGCACCCGCGACCACCATAGGGGGTGCGATGGGACCGCGTCGAGGATAGGTGCCTGATCTTCACACGGCCGGATCCGGTTCCGGGGTGGATGGACCGGCCACCTGTGCCTGCTCCATCCGAGCGAGTTGGCGGTGGCGCCAGGGGATCAACACCTCTTCCACGACCACTTGGACCACCACCGCGGTCGGCACCGCGATCAGCGCGCCTATCCAGCCGAGCAGCAACGCACCGGCAATGACGGCGATGAACACGGTTAGCGGGTGGATATCCACCTGACTGCCCTCGATGGCGGGGCGAAGGACATAACCTTTGAGGTTCTGAATCACTACGTGCGCCGCGATCGCCATCGCGACCTTTTCCCAGCTGAGCGGAAGCATTGACAGGAAGATCGCGATCCGGCCAGTCCATGGACCGATACGCGGCAACGCCTCGAAGATGCCGGCGAAGATCGCAATGAGGACTGGGTAGGGTGACCCTAGGAAGAACAGCGTCACGAAGATGAGGAAGCCGACGATCACCATCACGATGAGCCTAGCTCGCAGGTAGGCCCCAAGCCGGGCGCCCATCTCATCCAGCACTCGTCGGGTCATCACCCGGTGGCGCGGGTGGAACAGGGAGAGCAATAGGTCGATCAGTCGCTCCTTCGTCAGCAGGAGCAAGAACGCCAGCGTCAAGATCGTGACGAGGGAGAAGAAGAACTTGGCAAGAGCCGCCGGCGTCTCCAGGACCCAGCCCGTCAGTTCGCCTCCGGCACCGTAGGCGACCACCGTCAGGCGCGCGTCGAGTTGCTCGATGATCGGATACTCCTGTCCCAAATCCTCAACCCGTCGTTGCAGCTGTTCTGCCTGGTCGATCCACTGAGGTAGGGCCGCGGCGATGTCCACCGCCTGACCGACGAGACGAGGCAGGACATACCAGCCGATGCCGACGAGGACGCCGAAGATCGCCAGGTAGATGAGGCCGATGGCGACAGGACGGGGCACGCCGCGCTGCTCCAGGCGGTGGACGGGGCTGGCGATGCCGCTCGCGAGCAGGACCGAGAGGAAGAGCAGCACCAGGAGGAACTGGAGCTGGAGCAGCAGGTAGAACCCTGCCGCCGTGAGCCCCGCGAGCAGGAGCGCCGTGTAGAGGCTGGGGACGTCGGCCAGCCGGGAGCGGACTCCCGAGCGTGTCCACCCCGAGCCCATCTCTTCAGCCCCTGCCTCGCTCATGCCGCTCCGCCTTCCTTCATGGCCGGCACGTGCCGCCGCCGCCTTGTGGACGATATCGAAGTGCCAACGACCTGCCGTCCGTTCGCCACGTCGATCAAGTCGCGGTCGTGCCGCACAGCGTTCGACACGCCGCGCCTTAAGACCAGCCGCTATTCTCCACAGGGAGGGCCGCAGCGTGTCCGTTGCGCTTGACGTCCCGGATTGTGGGTACCGCTAAGACGCCCCCGACAATGCCGCTTGGGGTGACGTGGGCAAGCCTGGGGTGGCCGATGTCGGCCTGGCGGCCTAGGGTGGAGGTGCTGCGTCATCGGCCCCGCTTGCCCCGCACCATCCGGACCGCCACCAGGATCCCGCCGAGGCGAACGCCCCGGTAGTCTAGGACCCCGAGCGGATCGGAAATCTTCCCACTGTGGAGTCGGGATTGGCGGTCAAGGAGAAGATGACCAGCCCGGGGATGAACTAGACCGCCCCCTCCCCCCCCGTCCCGCTCGTCCCGCTCGTCCCGCTCGTCCCGCTCGAGAGCGTTGACACTGGCCGCGAGCAGCAGCGGAATCGCCACGGTCAGCCCGACCGCCGGAATCGCGATGCCGGAGTCGTTCACCGCGAAGCCGACCAGCAGCGCGGTGAGCACCGCCATGACGCCGGGTCGCAGCGTGGGCGCGCGGTCATAGGTCCGCTCGAGCGCGGCCGCGCGCCACGCCAGCGGGCGCATCAGCACGAGCACGACAAAGGCGAATCCGACCGGCACCAGCAGCGAGAGCCCGGCGTTGCCGACGAGGATGCCGAGGTTCGCGGCTAGCTTGCGCTGGATCACCGTGAGGGCCTCGCCGTCGAGCACCTGCTGGACGAAGCGCCCGAGGTGCGCGCGCTCGCCGGGCGGCCGTAGCCAGTCGCCGACGGCGATGGCCCCGATCGTGGCGACGGCCGCGCCCATCGCGAGGGCCAGGCGGCCGGGAGACACGCGGGTCCCGGCCAGGCCCATCGCGAGTACGGCGAAGCCGGGGACGAGCGCGAGCACCCCGCCGAAGTCGCTGCCGAAGGCGGGCAACCCGTCCACGAGCACGGCGAGCACCCCGACCGCGACTGCGAGCGCCACGGCCGACCGGCGCCGGCCGCGCACGACCAGCGGCTCGGCGAAGCCGGCGACCGAGAGCAGCACCGACGTCGCGAAGAGCGCGAACGCGACGTTCCCGAAGCCGTAGAACCGGCCGGCCACCAGCGGCGAGTAGCCCATCAGGCTCGACTGCTGCAAGGTCGACCCGGTGACGATGTCGACGCCGAGCACGAGGGCCGTGATTGCCGCGACGGCACCGAAGGCCCCGAGCATCCGGCGCCGCCACGGACCGAACAGCGCGACCAGGGCGACAGCCGCGACCGCCAGGAGCACGACGGCGATCAGCACCGGCAGGGGGTGCCGGGCCCGCCACCACGGCACCAGGTTCGCCAGGTAGGTCGACACCGGGAACGCCGCGAACACGAGCCCCGCCCGGCGTGTCGCCGCCAGCACGCGCAGGCGCCGTCCGGGGCCGCCCCACTGGCGCCGCAGCACGACGGCCGCGCCGCCGTACAGCAGGAT
>JALYMD010000230.1 GCA_030773875.1 Chloroflexota bacterium
TTTTCAATGGCTCCCTGCGCTCCTGCCAGGAGCACAGGTTACCCCACGAGGTCCTGTCTTCCGCTGAGATTGCGGAGCGGTACCCGGCCTACCACCTGCCGCCGCGGCACGTTGCCCTCTTCCAACCGGAGGGCGGATTTCTGATGAGCGAGCGCTGCATCGTCGCTCATGTCGTTGCAGCCCAGGCAGCCGGGGCGGAGATCCGTGCCCGGGAACGGGTCGTGGGCTGGCAGGTTGTTGGGGACCGGGTGCAGGTCCAAACAGACAGGGGGAGCTACGTAGCGGAGCGCCTCGTTATCACGACCGGGTCCTGGATCGGAGATCTGGTACCGGACCTCGCAACCCTCGCCCGGCCAGAGCGCCAGGTGGTGGCATGGCTTCAACCGACTGAACCAGCCCTGTTTTCCCCCGAGCGTTTTCCCGTCTTCAACCTCACCGTCCCCGAGGGGCGCTACTACGGCTTCCCGGCACACCACGTCCCGGGGTTCAAGCTCGGTCGCTACCACCACCGCGGGGAGCAGGTTGACGCCGACACAGTGGATCGCGAACCGAACGCCATCGACGAGGGACTGTTGCGAACCTTCGCTGAGCGCTACTTTCCGGCGGGTGCCGGCCCAGCGATGGCGCTTCGCGTCTGCCTCTTTACCAACACCCCAGACGAGCGCTTCGTGATCGACCGATTGCCAGACCACTCGCAGGTGGTTATCGCCTCGGCCTGCTCGGGGCACGGCTTCAAGTTCTGCTCCGTGGTCGGCGAAATTCTTGCCGATCTCACGCTGCAGGGCGAAACCGCCCACGACATTGGACTCTTCCGGATCGACCGGAGCGCCATGGCAGTAACGCACTCGGGATCCGGAGGATGATACCCGCGAGGTCGGGCTCTAACGGCCGCCGAGCCAGCCGCCGTGTATTCTCCCAGGGCCACGCCTCCGTTGTTCAACCAACGCCATCAGGGCGTTTGGGAGGGTATCGCGAAGCGTGAGATCGACAAAAGAGCGCTGGCTGAAAGACCGCCGCTCATTTCTCGGCCACTCGTGAGCCTAGACCCGGACCCCCGAAGGTGAACATGACCACCCAACGCCTGATGGCCGACCGGTTTCGGGAGATCGCCGCATGGCGGCGCCGAAAGGCCGAGGAGTACGACCGGGACGCCCGGAACCTCCGCTGTGCCGCCGGCTTGGAAGAGCTGGCCGACTTTGTCCTAGAGCTCCCTCAGGACGACGCCCGGATCCGGGAGTTGACCCGCCTGACGGTGCTGGGAGAAGCGTTCGAGCCGGGCCAGCAGACGGCTTACGAGATCGGTCGCTTCCGGTTCCACCATCCCGAAGTCGGCCTCGACGCCTTCCTCGACCGCCTGGTTGAACTTGCCACCGCGGACCGGGGCGAGATGGGTCGCTTCGGCGGCCGCCTGCCCGAGGGCGACGACCCTTGGGGATAGGAGCGCTCTGCCTTCATCGTTGGGCGGCAAGTGTGGCGTCCCGGGACTCACCGGCACATAGCTCACGCATGCGTTCAGGTGGGCATCATGGGGCCAATGAGGCGGGGTGGCTGGCGAATATCGCCGGGGTGATTACGGAATTATGTATAGCCGGCGGTCCACGTCGCCGAGAGGCACTCCGCCCTCCGCCGTGACCAACACCACGTCCTCGACCCGATTGCCAAATCGACCTGGGAGGATGATGCTTGGCTCGACTGTGAAGGTCATGCGGTCCTGGAGCACCGTCTGATCCACCCCATCCAGAAAGGGCGGCTCGTGGACGGTGACGCCGATCCCATGGCCGAGGCGGTGGGTGAAGCCGGCATCGTAGCCGGCGTCGGCGATGACCCGACGGGCAATCGCATTGGCCTCGGCCGTGGTGCAACGCCCCGGGACCATCGCCTTTATCGCCTCCGCCTGGGCGAGACGCACCGTCTCGTGGACTCCTAATACGGATTCCGGATGTAGACTAAGAGCGACCGGCAATAGGCCTCGCTAGAGTCGTCGGGTGGTGGGGCGGGTGACCCAGCGGTAGCAGGTGCGTGCCCGCTGTATCAAGCAGCGGGTGACCACGAATGCAGCGGC
>JALYMD010000231.1 GCA_030773875.1 Chloroflexota bacterium
GGTCCGCGGACGGGGGGTCGAGGTCAGCCTCGACGACTGGGTGTTCCCCACCTGGCAACCGGGTGAGGACTTCGCGGCCGACTCGGCCGCAACGCCGATCAGCGGCTAACGACGGGGACGGGGAGCCGGCAGAGTGGTGACGCCGCAAGCGGGTGCCGAAATCGCGGCGCCCGTAACCCGGCTCGCGGCGCGCCCGCGCCGCCTGATCGATCGGCTCTGGGCCGACCGGTGGATCTACCTGTTCCTGCTGCCGACCGTGGTCCTCTACACGCTCTACACGCTCTGGCCGATCGCGGCTAGCTATTGGTACTCGTTGCTCGACTGGAACGGCTTCGACCGGCAGCAGACCTTCGTCGGCCTGGCCAATTACCGCGAGGTGGCGCAGGACCGGTTTTTCTGGCAGGCGTTCCGCCACACGTTCCTGTTTATGGCCATCACCGTCCCGGTCCGAGTCGGCCTGGCGTTGATCGCGGCGGTGCTCCTCAACAACCGGCACCTGCCGTTCGCCAACCTCTTTCGCACCGCGCTCTTTCTCCCCGTCGTGACGACGACGGCGATTGTCGGCGTGGTCATGGGCTTCATCTTCGCCCCTGTCGGTGGGCCGATCAACCAACTGCTTCTCCGGACCAACCTGGTCGATCGACCCATCGACTTCCTCGGGAACTCCTCCACCGCGCTCTACACCGCCATGGGCATCCACATCTGGAAATGGTTCGGGGTCACGCTGGTCTACTGGCTGGCCTCACTGCAGACCATCAGCGAAGACTTGTACGAGGCGGCTCGGGTCGACGGGGCCGCCGGCTGGCAGGTGTTTCGGGATATCACGATGCCACTGCTGAAGCCCTTCGCGATCATCATCGTGACGCTGACGGCGATCGATACCCTTCAGGTGTTTGACCTCATCCTGACGATGACGGGCGGGGGGCCGTTCTTCTCTACTGAAGTGGTGGAGACCTACATCTATCGTCAGGCGTTTGCCTCCTCCGTCCCGCGGCTCGGCTACGCCTCGGCAATTGCCGTGGTGTTCGGGCTCGCCACCCTGCTCGTGGCCCTCGTCCAGTTGCTCGGCCTGCGCTACGCCCGGCGGGCGCCGAGGGCAGAATGAGCCTGCCACCACGACAACTCGCGGGCAGGGTCAGTCGACGCGGACCGCGCAGCCGTCTCTGGCTGCAGGTCGCCATCCTGACCCCCATCTGCCTGCTCTGGATTTACCCCTTCCTGTGGGTCGCCTCGGCCTCCCTCAAGAACTCGCTTGAGATCTTCGCCAGTGGCCAGAGCTTGATCCCGGAGGAATGGCGCTGGGAGAACTACGCGCGGGCCTGGCAGGACGCAGGGTTCGGCGGCTACATGCTCAACAGCGTGGTTGTGACGGTCGGGACCGTGCTGATCGTGGTCGTCCGCTGCGCCCTCGCGGGCTACGTCATTGCCCGCTACAGCTTCATCGGCAAAAGCCCGTTCGTCGCGATTCTGGTGGGGACTCTGTTCGTGCCGATTGGTTACACGATCATCCTAGTCGTTGAGCTGAGTGAGCGCCTTGGCCTGCTCAACTCACTGTGGGGCGTGATTCTGGCACTAAGCGGCGGTGGGCAAGTGGCGGCGGTTCTCCTCTACGCGGGCTACTTCAGCCGGATCCCGCGGGAACTGGAGGAAGCCGCTGTGCTCGACGGGGCGGGTTTCCTTGAGGTGTTCCGCACGGTGATGCTGCCGCTGGCCGGCCCCGTGACCGCTACGGTCTCGGTTCTCACTTTTCTGACTGCTTGGAACAACTTCTTTGTTCCACTTGTCTTCACATTCAGCCGACCCGAGCTACGGACCCTGGCGGTGGGGATGCTGGCCTTTCGGGGGGAACAGTCGACCGACTGGTCGGGCCTCTCCGCAGCAGCGACTCTCTCGCTGATCCCGGTCGTGCTCCTGTTCGCGTTTCTGCAGCGTTATTTCATCGAGGGGGTTGCGGGAGCAGTGAAGGCGTAGTTTAGGACGACTGATAGAGGACACTGCTTGGGATAGAGCTCGCGGGAGGGACATGACGACAGGGACACGGCCGAACATCCTGTTCATCTGCACCGACCAGCAACGCTACGATGCCGTTGGATGCTACGGCAACCAGCACATCATCACCCCTGCCATCGACGAGTTAGCGGCCGGGGGGGTGCTGTTCGAGCGGTGCTACGT
>JALYMD010000232.1 GCA_030773875.1 Chloroflexota bacterium
GGCGACATCCTCAGCGATCTCACCTCCGCCCTGGTCGGCGGCCTCGGCTTCGCCCCCTCCGCCAACATTGGCGACGACATCGCGATCTTCGAGGCCGTCCACGGGTCGGCCCCCAAGTACGCTGGCAAGGATGTCATCAACCCCACTGCGGTCATCCTCACCGCGGCGATGATGCTGCGCCACATCGGCCTCTTCGATGAGGCTGCGGCGATGGAGCAGGCAACGGTCGTCACCTGGGAGGAGGGCGACGCGCGCACCCGCGACGTGGTCGGTGATGCCGGTGCCGCCACGACCACCGCCTTCGCCGACGCCGTGATCGCCAACCTCGGCCGCACCTCCGACCGCTACCCGGCGCGGCCTCGAACCCCGCTCCAGATGCCCCGGCTCAACCTGCCGCCAGACCTCGTCACGCCGGAGACCCGCCGCGTCGTTGGGTTGGATGTCTTCGTCGAGTCGGCTCTCAGCCCCGACGAGTTGGGCCCGAGCATCGAGCGGGCGGTGGACGGCTCGCCTGTGGCCCTGAAGATGATCTCCAGCCGCGGCACCCGGGTCTACCCCTCCGCGGGCGCCGTGACCGACACCGTCGATGCCTTCTCCTGCCGCCTGATGCACCTCGACAGCGGCACCGACTTGAAGGACGACCAGATCGTCGATGTCCTCGCCCGCATCGGCAGCGGGCACCGGTGGGCGCACGTCGAGAAGCTCCAGGAGTTCGATGGCGTCCCTGGCTTCACAAAGGCCCAAGGGGAGGACTAGAAGCCCACCCGCTGTTCAGCAACAATCAGGAGCGGACGACAGTGGTCGAGCCTGGTGCTGGCAAGGCTCGCTGTGCGGCACCAGACCACCGTCGCCCGCTCCGCTGAGGCGGTTGAGATCTCTACCGGTTCATATCACGTGCTCGTCCCCCATTGCCGAACGCGATCCTGCGCGAAAACGACTGCCGCGGTCCCACGCGCAATCTCTTCCAACGTCATCTCCCTGCAGGCGATCGTTTCGGGTGGCGGACAGCTGACGGCGCTAGGGTGTGACAGATGAGGCCGGAGCGGGATCATCAAACCTCAGTCTCGGGGGCTCAGAGGTAGGATCGGTGCCAATGTCGACCCCGTCCGGCTCCGGCCGTGAGGCGGCGCTGGAGTCGTCCACGGAACCTATGGTCGCGCTCCAGACTGAGGTGGCGATCCTTCGGGACGAGGTCGCGGCACTTCGGGCTGAGGTGGCCGAGCTGCGGCGCGACAAAGCCGCCCAGCCCGGATTGAACGGCTCCCCCACCCAACTGCCAGGTCCGTCACGCTACCCGAAGAAGGATGCTGGCAAGCGGTCTTCTACGGCGGCTCGGTGGAGTGGATCGGTGACCCGTACCGGAGCCCGGATTGCCGCCTCCCTGCCAAGAATCAACCCAGCGCGCCTGCCGCCTCTGCACAACGCCGCGCTGCTCCTCGTCGTTCTCGGCCAGTGGGTGATCGCGAGCCGCCTGGAACTGCTCCCCCTGCCCCCCGACCTCGCCGACGACCTCAAACCGGTCTGGCCGGACCCGGCCCCGGTTGTCGCAGGCGTCGCCCTCTTTCTACTTGCGATGCCCCTTTATGGGTACGCCGTCGCTCGCCTGACTCGCGGGACACCGTGGCCACGAACAGATCTGTCCACCCAGCAGTGGCGGCCTCCCGATGGCAAGACCCTTGCCCTCGGCGGTGCCGGACTGCTGGTGATGGTCTGGGTCAACCTGCGCCTGGCCACGACCGCGTACCAGCCGTCCTACCCGCGCTGGTACGCGCTGTCGCTCGCCCTTCTCCTGGCGTCCCTCGTTTGGCACGAGCGGGGTCGCTTCAAGGCTCACGCCAGTTTGGACCGCCGCGCCACGCTCCGGCTGGACCCCGAGTTCGGCGCCGTCATCGTCATGCTCGCGGTCTTCGTCTACCTCAACACCTTCGACCTAACCCACTGGCGCTATGCCGCCATCGGCGATGAAGGCGCCTTCTACCACGACGCCAAGCTGATGGCCGAAGGGCAAGATGTCCGGAACCTCTTTACCCAGCACGGCGTCTACGGCAAATTCCCGCTGCTCAGCACCTACTTCGTCGGTCAACTGATGCGCGTCTTCGGCACAGACGGTGTGGGCTGGAAAACGGCCACGCTCGTTCCCGTCGTGATCGCACTCGCGCTCGGGTACGTCCTCGCCCGATCGCTCTACGGCCGGCGCACCGCTCTGCTCTTTCTAAGCTTCTCGGTCACGGCGCATTACCTCCTCGCCTTCGCCCACACCGGCTACAACAACCTCGACCCGCTCCTCGCCTTGCTCAGTGCCCTGCTCTGCCTGGTCCTCGGGTTGCGGCACACCTCGCTGCTCCTCCTCGTGTTGAGCGGGGCACTCGCCGGACTCGGCTGGTACACGTTCTATTCCTCACGCACGGTGATCGCTATTCTCGGGGTCGCCATCCTCCTCACCGTTCGGCCGCGAGGCTGGCTTCCAGCCGGCTTGGCCGTCACCGCCGGCTTCGCAATGCTCATCGTGCCCTTCTTCGTCGTGAACAAGAGCGACGTGATTCGGCAGATGCTGATCGAGAGTGGTGCGGGCAACAACAGTGAGGCGATCGCGAACGAACGCCTCCTGCTGCTCTGGAACACCGGGCGATCGTTGCTCGCGTTCAACTACAACACTAAGAACTACCTCTACACGTCCGGCTCGCTGGCCGAACCGGCCACGGCCGCGCTCTTCGTTCTCGGACTCGGCTACGTGGTGATGACGTGGACCGACGCCCGGAGCCGGCTTCTCCTGGTCTGGTTCGGGATCAGCATCACCGCCACTGGCGTCTTCTCCAAGTACGACCACGTCGCCGTCACCCGGCTCTCTTACGTCCTGCCCGTCGTCGTCCTTCTGGCCGCCGTGGCCGTGGACCTCTCGCTCACCGCCTGGCGACTTTCCTCGGCGGGGCGCCTAAAAACCCTGTTGATGAGGGGTGTCGTGGTTGGAATGATCGTGCTGGTGGGGGCGAGCAACCTCCATCGCTGGTTCGTGGCCAGCCCACGAGACGCTCCGACCAGCCCCACCTCCGTCACGATGCGAATCGTGCAGAAGCCGGTCTGCCAGTCAGCACAACTGCCGCCACTCGTCCTCGACGGGAGGAGGGACAGTGCACTTGTGGGTGCTGTTGAGCAAGTTGGAAACCTGACCATGCCCACCTTTCGCCTCTTTGCCGATCCGAGGCACTGGCTCGAAACGGTCAGCGCCCGCTGCGTCGTCCTTCGCTCCTCTGACCTGCCTGAAGCCGCGCTCATCCGCAACGCCATCGCGGCTCAGTGGCCGGAACTCGAACCGGTCGAGGAAACGGACGGCTCCGGGGCAGTGCATATCCTGGCTTATTATCCTGAGGCCAGGTCCAACGCCAACGCCGCTCGGCCGATGGAGCGCGGAGCACCAACCACCATGTTTGAGGGTGATACGACGGACTCCGGCTAATCACTTGGTCTTCAGTGACGCTCGCCCGCGCTCAGCCCTGGAGGGGCTTCCTGGGGTGAGCCCGGGGATTCATCCCCAGGCACGGAGACGCCGACGCCGGAGGGAAAGACAACGCTGCATACGGATTTGGTATGAAACGACGCCCAGGCGGTGCTCGTTTCCCACCATGACAGATCAGCAGAAGCGACGGGTTCTACCGCATCCCCTGATTGTGACGGCAGACTGCATGAGCACGGAG
>JALYMD010000233.1 GCA_030773875.1 Chloroflexota bacterium
TCCCCGCCGTCGGAAGCGAGCCGTCACCCTCGCCCGACCGCGCTTCCCTCCCGGACCCGTGCCTGTGTTGCCGGAGCGTTCCGTGGAGCCCGTGGGATCCCGGCAAGCGTGCCGGGGGTCTGGTCGGGAGGGCACACCGGCGCCTCCGAGTCCTCATTCAAGGAACAGAGCGCCGAGTCATCGAAGCCACCCGGTAGGGGCAGCGCATGCGTCGCCCGCTGTCCAGCCACCAGGCCCCCAGTCCAGCCACCCCGGTCAATCCCCGGGAAGACCGGCGCCGGCACGCTCGAACAGCCGTCGGCCGGGCCCCCCGTAGTACACTTATGTTCAGCCTGCGAGCGGTTTCACCCGCCTCGCTCCCATGACCTCCACCTTTCGACCTCAAGACGACCGACGGGGGAACCGCGCCACCTTGTCTAAGCCAACCCAGGCCACCGAGACCCGACCGAAGGCAAAGCGCAAACGCTCGAGTCCTGCCGCGCCTCGGTCCGCGTCGCTCCCCGGTCAACCAGGCGCCGAGGATGTCGCTCGGGGCGTTCCTGCGAGCGGTGCTCGAGTAGTTCCCGTTGCTGCCCCCCTCGATCCCGCGATCGAGGCCCAGATCGAGCAGTTCGGGGCCATGTACCCGTTCGCGCTGGACGAATTCCAACGCGAGGCCATCCGCACCTTCCTCCAGGGCCAGTCGGTCATGGTCGCCGCCCCCACTGGCACCGGGAAAACGGTCGTCGCGGAGTTCGGCATCTACGAGGCGTTCAAGCGGACGGGCCGCGTCCTCTACACCACCCCGATTAAGGCCCTCTCCAACCAGAAGTTCCGCGACCTGCGGGCCATCTACGGCGACGAGGTCGGCCTCCTCACTGGCGACGTCTCCGAGAACCGGGACGCCCGCGTCGTCGTGATGACCACCGAGGTCCTCCGCAACATGCTCCTCCAGACCCCCTGGGATCTGGACGAGGTCGACTGCGTCATCTTCGATGAGATCCACTACCTGGCGGACCAGGAGCGCGGCACCACCTGGGAAGAAGCGATCATCCTCTGCCCGGAGCACGTCCAGCTGGTCTGCCTCTCCGCTACCGTCTCCAACGCCGATGAGATCGCCGCCTGGATTTCCCGCACCCACCGCCCCATCCGCCTCATCACCCATGAGGAGCGGGCGGTCCCGCTCTCGCTCTACTACTTTGTTGACGGCAAGCTCCACCAGGCGGTGGACCACACCGGCGCCCTGGTCCGGGACTTCCCGGGCACCGGTGGCGAGTTGGGCAAGCAGGCTGGCCGGAACGCCGGACCCCATGGTCGCCGCCTCGCCGAGCGCCGGTCGCCGGAGATGGACGAGCCTCAGCCGCGGGAGATCGTGGACGTCCTCGCCGCCAAGAACTTGCTCCCGGCCATCTACTTTCTCTTCAGCCGCAACGACTGCCAGACCTACGCCGAGCGCCTTGCCGTGATGCGCCCGCACCTCGTCTCCCCGGCCCAACTCGCCCGCATCGAGGCGGTCATGGCGATTCACCTCGCCGGGCTGCGGGACGAGGACCGGGAGCTGGAGCAGGTCAAGACCATCACCGCCCTTGCCCGCAAGGGCATCGGCTTCCACCACGCGGGCCTCTTGCCCCTGCTCAAGCAGCTCGTCGAGGTCCTCTTCGGCCGCGGCCTGATGCAGATCGTCTTCGCGACCGACAACCTCGCCCTCGGGGTCAACATGCCGGCCCGGACGGTGGTCGTCGGCCGGATGAGCAAGTGGGACGGCCGCCGCCGCCGCACGCTGATCCCCAACGAGTTCCAGCAGATGGCCGGCCGCGCCGGACGCCGGGGTATGGACGCCTTCGGCCATGTCGTCGTCCCCTACTCGCCCTGGATCTCCTTCCGTGACACCCTGGAGATCGGCACCGGTCCCCTGCAGCCGGTCCGGTCCGCCTTCGCCATCCGCTACAACACCGTCCTCAACCTCTGGGATCCGCCCCACGGCGACCGCGTCCGCCACATGCTCCAGCAGAGCCTGGCCCAGTTCCAGACCGGCCAGCGGGTCCGCCAGCTCGAGGACGACATCATCGAGATCGGCGGCGACATCGTCGGCACGCCCCGCGGCTGCCTGATCGGCCTCGACGCCGGCGACGAGCTTCTGGAGGACTACCGCAGCCTGAACCGAACCCTGACCGCCGCCCAGCACAAGGAGCGCCGGCTCAAGGATCAACTCGCCGAAGCGCAGCGGGCCACCTCCAGCGCCGCCCCTTGGCCCGAGCCCGGCCGCCAGGCGCTCCGCCGCGCGTTCCGCACCGCCCCCGTTGGCCTGGTCGCCCACACCCGGGATTGGGGCTGGGGGGTCTTTCTCGGCCACGGTGGCCAGGGCGGCGTCGGGCTATTTCTCTGCGACGACCGCATCCGGCTCCTGGCCGAGTACCGCCAGATCGACTACTTGCCGAATGACAAGATCGTCCGCCTGCCCGACGCCCTGATCGAGCCGCCCGACCTTGTCACCGATGCCACCAGCCTCGTCTCCCCCGAGGAGCTAGCCGGCGTCGCCCGCCAGCTTGAAACGCTCGATCTGCCGGACCTGGATGCCCTTGCCGCCGAGCACCGCGCGCTGGAAGCGGCGCGGCTAGCCGAGGAGTTCGGCAGCGCCGAGGTGGCGATCGCCGAGGCGTCCGATCAGGCAGTCTTGCTGCATGACGCCCGCCAGGCCCATCCCTGCCATACCTGCCCGCGCCGTAAGGAGCACCGCGACTATCTGATCCGGATCGAGAAGCTGGAAACCGAGCGCCGCGCCCTGGAGGAGGTGCTGGCCCGGGAGGTGGATGCCGAGGAGCTGCGGATCCGCGGTGTGATCCGCGGTATCCGCGACGTGCTCCACCGCTTCGGCTACCTCCACCGCGGCTATCCGACCGCGAAGGCGGACATGCTGGCGGACGTCTTTGACAACGACGGCCTGATTCTCTGCGAGTTGGTCGACCGGGGCTGGCTAGACCGCCTCGAACCCGAGGACCTGGCCGAGGTCTTCTCCTGGTTCAGCTACGACCGCGACTCCCGCTACTTCAACCACTTCACGCTGCCGGACCAGCTCGTCCTGCTCCGTCGTCGCCTGGAGGATCTGGAGAGCGACGTCCTCGGCGAGGAGCACGACCACGGTCTTTACATCTCCCAGGGGCACAACCAGGCCTTCTACGGCGCAGCTCGCGCCTGGTGCTGTGGCTCAACCATGGCCGAGATCGGCGAAACGATCGAGATCTCCGAAGGCGATCTGGTCTTGACTTTCAACAAGACGATCGATCTTATGCGCCAGGTGCGCGATATGCTGCTCGGCGTCCGCCCCGATCACCCGCTCCGGCACGGCCTTCAGGCGGCCGAGCGACTTCTCCGCCGGGGCATCGTCGAGCAGTCCCTCACCCTCGGCTTCGCCCCCGCGGATGATCCGCCACCAGACGAGCCGGACGCGTCTGAAACAGGAGATGTCGCACCAGGTCTGGAGACGCCGCCCGAGCGCCCCCGTCGTCGGAAGAAGACCAACAGTGATGAGCAACCTGGCGAGACGGGCGCTGCGGTCCCGGCGCTCGTGAAGGGCCTGGAAGGCGAACCGATCGAAGCAGCCGGGGCAAAGCCGAAGCGTTCGCGCCGGAAGGTGCCAACTGAGACGAACGGGAGCAAGGTTTCCGCCTCTGCAACTTCGGCATCGCTGCCCGGGGTGCCTGCTGCTCCGACGACGGATGGGCAAGCTGCCCCCGATGGCACCCTGCCTAAAACGAACGGGCGAAGGCGAAAGGCTCTCGTCTCGCAGGCGTTTGTTGAGTCAGCCACAGACCAACCTGAGCCATTCGCGGGAGTGACGGCGGCCAATTCGGAAGGCGCCAAGCCCGACTCACAGCCACCCAAACCCCCGCGCCGCCGCCGAAAGGTGGAAGCAACCGTTACTCCCTCTTCCGCTGCTGAGAACGAGGAGGCTCGTCCAACCACGACCTGATGACACCGGTGGCGATGCCTTACTGCCCGGTCTGCCCTTCCTCATCACCTTCAGTCGAGCCGTCGCTCCCTTCGGCCCACGCCTCCCACCCGGCGCGGTCGGCAGGCAGTGTTTCGTCCAGGACTGGTGACTCCGTCGATTCCCCTCCCCAGGCTGGCTGCTCCGAGGGTGCTTCCCCACTCGAGCTTGATCGTTGTTCGTGTTCGGCTGTGTTCACGCTCGCCTCCTCCGTCCCTATGTCCCCCCGGGTCCGCCCGGCTGATCGGCTGAGCGGCACGCCGCATGCCACGCAGCGAGCACCCGGCGTCAACGGAGTTCACGTCCGCGAGGCCCGCGCCCACGATGCCCCCCAACGTTCCACGCCAAGCCGGCCAGCACGACGGGTTGAGCGCCTTTCACCTCGGGCCGTGAGTGGCTCATACCAAAGACTTGGCCCGGATCATGCGGTCAAAAGCGGGGAGACGTACCTAGTGTTGGTCGTGGGCCCGAGCACCGGGTCTTTAGAGGAGGAGCCACCGTGTCGAAAACGCGATGTTTGTTCGTTATCGCGGCCTTGCTGCTCGGATTGACCGTGCTCGGTGGTCCGGGTGTGTTGGCAGCCCAGTCCACCCCTGAAGGTGAGGACTCGGGCGAGACGATCACCTACGAGATCCCCGGGGACGAGGTGTACCCGGAGGGCGTCGCTTTCGATGAGACAACCGGTGACTTCTTTGTCGGCAGCACCACCGACGGCACTATCTATAGGGGCAACGTCAACGAAGAAGGGGAGCTGGAGGTCTTTTCCGAAGGCGGAGCCGACGGCCGGACCACTGCGGTCGGCATGAAGATCGATCCCGAGGGCCGGCTCTTTGTCGCCGGTGGCAGCACCGGACTGGTGAGCGTCTACGACACCGCGACGGGCAACCTCCTGGGTCAGTTCGACAACGGCCTCGCGCCAGACACGTTCTTGAACGACATTGCCATTGACACTCAAGGCAACGCCTACATCACCGACTCAGTCAATCCGTCCATCTTCCTCATTCCCAGCGGCACCTTCGCGGTCGAGGAGCCAGCCGAGGGAACTCCGGCAGCAACCCCTGATCCTGATGCGACCCCCGCAGCCGTCACCGGCGAGTTGACGGTGGGGATTGACCTGACTGACAGCCCGATCGAGTTCGAGGCAGACTTCAACCTCAATGGCATCGCTGTCAGCGCTGGTGGCAACTTCCTCTTGACTGTGCATTCGGGCACGGGTCAACTGTTCCGCATCGATCTGGCGACCGGCGCGATCACCGAGGTGGACCTGGGGGGCGCGGAGCTGACCAACGGCGACGGCCTCGTCCTGGACCAGGACACCCTCTTCGTGGTGCGGAACCAGGACGAACTGATCACCCGGATCGACATGAACTACAGCCTTGAGACTGGCGAGGTGGTCGACGAGATCACCGACGAGACGTTCAACTTCCCGACGACCGCAGCCAAGACGGATGGCCGGCTGCTGGTCGTGAACTCGCAGCTTGGTGCCCGCGAGGGCGGCGAACCGGATCTGCCGTTCACCGTCTCGAGCGTCGCGATCCCGCAGGTCCCCGCCGGTGGCACTGATACCGATACCGAGGAGGCTACTCCAGATAGCTAGCCAAGAAACATCTTCCAGGTAACGCGGCGGAAGGAGCCGGGGCGACCCACACGTCGCCCCGGTTCCTGTGTTCCGGCACCACAGGGCTGACCAATTGAGAAGATCACAGCTCATGCGAGGTGCTGCCTGGGGGTCCGCCGATCACACCGGCGTCCCCAACGTGGCGAGGCACCGGGCGGTGGGTCCGGCGAGTCGACCAGGGAGCAACTAGCCTGCTACCATCGTGTCAGTCACACGTACGGGGGAAGGGTCCCTCGACTCGATGCGGAGCGACCGTACGTGGTCGTCAGGGAGGGGAGTACTGGTGGATCGATCGTACACATCGGCGATGGTCCGGCGACTGGCGCTGGCCGTCGCGTTCCTAGCCCCGATGTTTGCCACGCTCGTTGTGGAGACGCCGGTTTCTCGGGCACAGGATCCGATTACGGTCACCATGGTTACCGACACGGCTGGTCTCGGCGACCAAAACTTCAACGACTTGGCCAACGAGGGTCTGCAGCGTGCTGCCGCCGACTTTGGCATCATTCCGAAGGTGATCGAGAGCCAGGACGCTACGTCCTACATCCCGAACCTGACTGCCGGTGCCGAGCAGGGGGAACTGACGATCGGCGTCGGATTCCTGCTGACCGAGGCGATCACCGAAGTCGCCGAACAGTTCCCCGACGATAAGTTCCTCCTGATCGACTCGGTCTCGGAGGCTGAGAATGTTGCGTCCGTGACGTTCAAGGAGAACGAAGGCGCTTTCCTCGCCGGTGTCGCCGCAGGTCGGACGACCAAAACCAATAAGATCGGCGTGGTCGGCGGTCAGAAGATTCCGCCGGTGGAGCGCTACGTGGTCGGGTTCCAGGCCGGCGTCAGGTCGGTCAACCCGAACGCCCAGGTCAGCGTCGCCTACGCGGATAGCTTCGAGGATCCTGCGCTCGGGAAGGAACTCAGCCTGGCCCAGTTCAACCAAGGGGCGGATATCGTCTTCCCTGTTGCCGGGCGCACCGGCGTCGGCTCCTACGAGGCGGCCAAAGAGAAGGGGCCCGGCTTCCTGGCCATCGGCGCGGACCGCAACCAGGAGGACCTCGCTCCCGGCCAGCAACTTGCGTTTGCTGCCAAGGGCGTAGACACGGCCGTCTACACGGTGATCAAGCAGGTCGTCGAGAACCAGTTCCAAGGTGGACAGCAGTCGCT
>JALYMD010000234.1 GCA_030773875.1 Chloroflexota bacterium
CCCCACCGGGTGAGGAGAGTGACCGCTTCGCCGCCTCTGCGGACGTGCTGGAAGATGAGGTCGCAAGTAAACACGCTTCGAATGACCCCGCCTACCCGACGGGCTAACACCAGTCCCTGATCCCGCCTGAGAACTGCGCGTGGCGCCCTGGCCCGAAAGGAGGCCAGGGCGTCTGCCTGCGGCGGACCGGCGGGGTCCAATCAGCGCCCGCCGCTAACCGCGCCGGGGCGACCAGGCATCCTTCCACGCAACCCGTGGCCCGGTTAGCCTGGCGATCCTCCATAATGGCGGTCTGCCCGGGGATGAGGCAATTGGGCAATTGATGGAGAGCGAAGGAGCGTTGTTGTGTCCGTGACCGTTGAGCAGCCACCCGTTCGCGACCTGGGGCTGGAGGTGGTGCGGCTGCGGGCCGAGACGCCGGGCTGCGCTCATGTGGCCCACTTCAACCATGCCGGCGATTCACTCTCGCCGCGCCCGGTGCTTGATGCCACCATCGGCCATCTCGAGCGGGAAGCTCGGATCGGCGGATATGAGGCGGAGGACGAGGCACACGAGCGATTGGAGGCGGTCTATGCGTCCATTGGCCGGCTGATCAACGCGGCACCATCCGAGATCGCGGTGGTGGAGAACGCTACCCGCGCCTGGGACATGGCCGTCTACGGGATTCCCTTCGCCCCCGGCGATCGTATCCTGACCTCCGTCGCCGAGTATGGCAGCAACCTGATCGCTTTTCTCCAGATCGCTGCTCGCGGCGTCAGTGTTGAGATCGTGCCGAACGATGAGTACGGGCAACTCTCTGTCCGCGCCCTGGCCGAGATGCTTGACGGCCGCGTCAAGCTGATTGCCGTGTCCCACATGCCGACCAACGGCGGTCTGGTCCAGCCTGTCGCCGAGATTGGCCGTCTCGCGCGGGATGCCGGCTCCCTCTTCGTGCTTGACGCGTGTCAGACGATCGGACAAATGCCAATCGATGTCGACGCGATCGGCTGCGACATCCTATCCGCCACCAGCCGGAAGTACCTCCGTGGCCCGCGCGGAGTTGGCTTTCTCTATGTCCGAGCTGACCTTATCGATCGTCTCACGCCGCCGTTCCTCGACATTCACGCCGCGACCCTGGTTGCCGCCGATCGTTACGAGGTTCGGCCGGACGCCCGCCGCTTTGAGAACTGGGAAAGTAACGTTGCCGGCAAGATCGGGCTGGGCGTAGCCGTCGACTACGCTCTCGACCTTGGCCTTGAGGCGATCTGGGCACGGGTCCGGGCGCAGGCGGATTACCTTCGCCGGCGGCTAGCGGATATCCCCGGTGTCGCGGTACATGATCTCGGTGCCGTCAAGGGCGGCATTGCTACCTTCACCGTGGAAGGCGTCAGCGCTGTCACCGTCCGGGACGCGCTCCGGGCCCAGGCGATCAACGTTTCCGTCTCCGAGATCACGAATACTCGGTTGGACATGGAGGCCCGAGGGCTTACTGAGCTGGTCCGCGCCTCCGTCCACTACCTCACGACGGACGAGGAGATCGACCAGCTCTGCACCGCTGTGACCCCGTTGGGACGCGACTAGACGGGCGGCAGCGCCCGTAACAGACAGAGACGGGTCGCTTCCGGACCGGCCGCTTGGTGGGTCGGTGCCAGCGCCCTGCGGTTCGGCCGGCACGGTCTGCTGGACCACCTGACGGCGGTATTGGCCGGTCGCGCTATTTCAATACTCGAACATCTCCTGCTAGAGTGGGCTAGCGACGTCTTGTACCGAAGGGACAGGGCATCCCTCGGCAGAGGCATTGCCCCGAACACTTCAGGTCAGCGACACCCCAGAGCTTTCGCCCGTTGCCCACACCAAGGAGCCCTTCTGGATCAGGTCAGGGATCATCGAAGAGGCGGTCTCCGACACGGATTTATGCCATGTAGCGCACGTAGTGACGGCAGTCGGAGTATTTCGTTCGATTTGGTGGAGAGCGACCTGGGAGCGACGAGGTTGATTAATCGCTGATCGTTCGGGAAGATGGAAACGACGATCACTCTCGTTCCGTGCGCCGAGGCCCGTCATGGCCACCGGACCGCCTCCTGAAGGTTCCCCCCGTCTTGCGCGCCTGTATCCCGGCTCCAGCGACTCCCAGGCACCGGTAGTCCCGTGGGACCGGCCTCGTGCGCCCTTGATTGGCCGCCAGCAAGAGATCGCGGCGGTCCATGGGTTGCTGGTCCGTCCCGATGTGTCGCTTCTTACCCTGACAGGCCCCGGTGGGGTCGGTAAGACGCGACTCGCCCTCAGCTCGGCTGCAGATCTTCGCGACAGTTTCCCGGGCGGGGTCGCCTTTGTCCCTCTCGACGCGGTTCGTGACCCGGATCTGGTGGATTCGGCAATAGCCCACGGGCTCCACGTCCGAGAAACGGGCGACGAGCCGATCCGGTCGCTCGTGGCATCGTTCATCGGGGACAGACACTTCCTTCTGGTTCTCGACAACTTCGAGCAGGTGCTGGACGCGGCAGGGTTGGTCGCCGACCTGCTCGATGCCTGCCGCCACCTCAAGATCCTCGTCACAAGCCGGGCGCCGTTGCGCGTGTCCGGAGAGCGGGTCGTTTCCGTTCCACCGCTTTCTCTGCCTGCGAACGGAGAACGACCATCCACCGCTTCGATCGCTCAGTTCAATGCTGTGCAGCTCTTTGTCGAGAGGGCCCGTGCGATCCGTCCCGAGTTCGCGCTGACGGAGGAGAACAGCGGTGCAGTGGTAGAGATCTGTCGCCGGCTCGATGGGCTACCCCTTGCAATCGAGTTGGCGGCCGCTCGGGTGCGCTTGCTCCACCCTCCCGCAATCTTGGCTCGTCTTGAGCGTCGTCTCCCGCTCCTCACTAGCGGCCCTCGCGACGTGCCGGCCCGTCAGCAAACCCTCCGCAACGCCATCGCCTGGAGCGTCGACCTGCTCACCGCTGACGAGCAACGCTTGTTCCGCCGGCTTGCGGTCTTCATTGACGGCTGCACCCTCGAGGCGGCCGAATGGCTGATGCAAGACAGCCAAGAGATGCCGAATACCCTCGAAGGTGATTCCGTTGAAACGTCCGTTCTTGAAGGGGTGTCGTCTCTGCTCGATCAGAGTTTGCTGAGGGGTGAGACCCGGGCCGATGGGGAGGCCCGCTTCACGATGCTGGAGACGGTACGGGAGTTCGCGCTGGATCGACTGGACGAGGCGGGCAAGGTCGACGTGATGCGGCGCCGCCACGCTGTATGGTGTCTTGCCCTCCTCGAAAATCTAGCGCCATCACTCTGGAGCCCGGACCAGGTCAGCCCGCTTCAGGCTCCGTGGTTAGACCGGCTCGAGGCCGAGTACGGGAACATCCGGGCGGCGCTCACCTGGCTAACCGGGATGGCAGAGCTGGAGCCGGATGCAGCGGAGGCGGCCCTGCGGATGGCGGGGGCGCTTTGGCCGTTCTGGCGGATCCGTGCTCGTCTCTCTGAGGGGCGCGCATGGTTAGACAGCATCATGGCGGGAGCCGGCTCTGCCGCCGTCCCTGCTCAGGTGGTGCTTGGAGCTGGCGTCCTAGCTTGGGCTCAGGGCGACTATGACCGAGCGAGGCCCCTGCTGCAGCGGGCACTGGACGGCTTTCGCGCGAGTCATGACGTGGAGGGGGCGGGCCGCTCTCTCCTGGCACTTGGCCGGCTCATGTGGGATGAGGGCGATGTTGCCGGGGCCGAGGCGGCGTATGCAGAGGCGCTCGACCTCTTTGAAGGACCAGAGAACCGCACCGGGGCTGCTCTTGCGCGGCACGGCCTTGCGCTTGTTGCGTATCGTCGCGGCGAGTATCAGCAGACGATGGCGCTCTTTACAGAAGCCCTGGCTGAGTGGAGCGCACTCGGTCACGTTTGGGGCTTGGCGGGGTGCGTTCCCGGCCACCTTGGCGACCTGGATCGCCGTCTGGGCAACGAGCGGGCTGCATCGGCCAAGTATCGAGACAGCCTTTCCCTTCATCACTCACAGGGCGACCGGGAGAATGTGGCATGGAATCTCATCGGGTTAGCAGCGGTGGCGGTGACGACCGATCCAGCGAAGGCAGCTCGGCTGCTTGGAGCGGTAGCCGCGCTGAAGGAGCCACCTGCCGCGCCGCTCGGTCCTGATGAGCGGAAGGATTACCACTGGGCGGCAGGCGAAGCGCGCACGATCCTCGGAGAGGCGGCATTCGCCGCTGCTCTCGAGGCAGGACGCGCACAGCCGGAAGTGGTGGTAACCGAGGCACTTGAGGAAGCGTTACCTCCTGTTGTTCCAGACAGTGGCCCGCTCTCACCAGTGAGCCGCGGCCGCGAGTTAAGACTCACACCGCGCGAGTTGGAGGTGCTGCAGCTGATCGCGGCAGGGCACTCGAACCGGGTGATCGCGGACACCCTCTCCATCGGTGTTGGCACGGTGAAGGTGCATGTTGCCAACATTCTCGCCAAGCTCGGTTTGCCCTCACGTGCCGCAGCCGCGGCCTATGTCCACCGCCACGGTCTCATGACCGATGGCTTCCGCCCGTCCAGGGCGGTGGATCGTTCCGGATGACTTCGACTACGTCTTAAGACATAGGCCTGTCGCCCACGAACCGGCGCAAATACGACCTTCGACCGATGCGCACCACCACGTACCGGATCATGATGGTGCTACTCAAAATGGTGGGTCGAGGTGCAGAGCAAACACCGACTTGAGGCCCACCGACGCCGGAAAGGGGCAGAAAATGGTTGACGGATTTTCCGCGGTCGTTGAGGCCACCTACAAGCAAGACGAGTATGCCCGGCGCGCGGCACGGGAGCGCAGCGACAGGGCCCTGCGCTCGGCATACCAGTTGTCGCAACCCGTATGCTCGGCCGTCCCCCCAAGTTCAGACGTTGCCGCACGACCCGTTCTCGCCCTGCGCCCTCGGTTTCCACACTGGCGTGTGATCGACGTGCTTCTCGGGAGAGCCGCCGCGTAACGGAAGTGACCCATGAGAGGTGTTGAGGGAGGTCTCACCTCGTTCGCCGTCCCGACCCCGCGTCATGGAGGAACCCATGGAAATGTTGATCGCGATTGCGCTCCTCGCCGGGGTCGCACTGCTTGCATCCCGCTTCGGCCACGACAGCCGCGACGGTTTCGAGTCGAAGGAGCGGAACCTGGCGTCGTATGGAATGACCTGGGACGACATCCACGCCGCGACCGCCACCCACGAATTTCCCCCAGCGAGCCGCCTCATGGAGCCTGACCAGATGCTGCCGGTTCCATTGGAACCCAAGCCTGCTGCAGCATGAGTAAGCAGGGGGAGGTACCGCAGGTCATGACGGGACCGGGCGGACTCATCCGGCACAGCGCTGCCAGGATGCGCGGCCGACGTGTCGCCGTTTCCGATGCCGGAGATGCCTCAACAACCCCTTCCAGCATGATGTCGCGCGATCCCTCCAGTCTCTTTCGTTCGGATCCCGACGGAGCATGACCTCGATGCCGCACTTTCCCACGCTCGCCCTTATCGACCAGGCGCTCGGCAATCCGTCCCATCCGTTCGGCTCGTCCCTCGACGCGGCCGCCCTCGAACGCGAGGCCCGGATCCTGGCGGCCGACTACTGGAGTGACACAGTCTGGGTCACCGGTATCGTTTCTGAGACGGCGCTCCAACGGGTTCGGAACGAGCTTGAGCGACGCCGTGCCGCCCTAGAGGCGGCGCGCCGGGAGCGGATCGACGTCAAGCTGGTCGTCATCGGACCTGGCCCCGACGCTTCCCTTGCTCCCAGCCTTGAAACCATGGAGCCCAACTGGCCGCTGTCCCAAGCAGGGTGATTCGGGGCCCATCGCCGCTGGTTAGAGGTCGGTTGCGAAACCCGC
>JALYMD010000235.1 GCA_030773875.1 Chloroflexota bacterium
ATGACCTCCTGGGTGCGGCTCCGCGATCGCCTGGCCGCCGCCCTGGGGGAGTTCCACGTTCAACAGCCGCTGCGCCGAGGCATGCCGAAGGAGGAGCTTAAAAGCAGGCTGAGGCTTTCCCCGCCCCGCCTCTTCGACGACGTGTTGGCGACGGCCGTGGTGGACGGCGCGGCCCGCGACGACGGATCTACCGTTCGCCTTCCCGATTTCGCGATTCGCCTTGATCCGAAGCGGAGGGCCCTGGCGGATCGTTTCCTTGCTGCGGTGGAGGCAGCGCCCTATGCCCCCCCTGCACCGACGGAGTTTGGGCTGGACTCGGAGACCGTTGGAGCGCTGGTGGACCTCGGGGAGGTGGTGCGGGTGGCTGAAGGGGTGGTCTACGCACCGGACGCCTACGCCGAGATCGAGCGCGAGGTGCTCGCTATCATCGATCGGGACGGAAGTTTGACTCTTGCGACCTTCCGTGACCACTTCGGGACGAGTCGTAAGTTCGCCCAGGCAACCCTCGAATATCAGGATCAGCGGCGGATCACGCGGCGAGTGGGAGATGAGCGTGTGCGTTATGCCGGTGTGGGCGCTGCGTCGCTGGCCTAAGCAGAGGGAGCTGACTGATGGAGCATCGGCAGCGACTTGGTGAGAAGACATGGGCGCGAGACGCGATACTCGATGTCCTGCTAGCTCCGACCCGCCACCTCTTCATCTCGCCCCACTATGACGATATCGCGCTCTCCTGCGGGGGAACGGTTGCCCTGCTTGCCCGGTACAGACGGCGACCCAGGATCGCGGTCGTCTTTGGGGAAGAGCCGCCGGAGAACGTCACGTTGACGCGGTTCGCCTCCGAGACGCACGCAGCGTGGGGGCTGGGGCCGCGGGAGGTTGTCGCCGCTCGTCGGCGAGAGGAAGCGGATGCTGCGGACCGGCTTGGCGCCGAGGTCACCGTGCTTCCGTTCCACGACGCCATCTACCGCGGGCACCGGTACGTCGGAGAGGACGCCCTCTTTGGAGTGCCTGCCCCTGATGAGCAGGATCTGCCTTCAGACCTGACCGACGAACTGAACCTCGACCTCGATCAGCTAGAGGAGACTCGGGTGTATGTCCCACTCGGGGTGGGGAAGCACGTCGATCACCAGATCGCCTTCAGTGCCGGGATCGTGTTGGCGAGCGCCGGCTGGGAAGTCTGGTTCTATGAGGACCTTCCCTATGCCTTTCAGCACGGCGCTCGTGACGATCGCCTGGAGACCGTGGGGCAGCAGCTACGAGTCGCGGCCGAGTTGGACGTGAGCGGAACGTGGCAGACGAAGCTTGCGGCCATCATGGCCTACCCGTCCCAAATCACAACGGTCTTTAAGCGTGCGGGGAGCGGCGCTTCACGTCAGGAGATCGATGCTTGCATGCGGGATTATGCAAGACGGGGTAGCTCTTCCACCCCGGTGGAACGCTTTTGGCGCCTGGATCCTCACCACACGTCAACGTCCAGCACCTAAGGTCCAATCTGATGAGGGGGACCAAACAGATCTCCGTCATGGAAACAGTGTCTGCGTGTGATCCCACTGATAGGAGATACGCGCCCAAGGTCCCGAGGTTCGGCGCCCGCGGGAACGGTTGGGTCCACCCGCTGAAGTGGGAGTCGAACTGAAGCGATCTGGTTGGCCTGCCCGATTCGCATGACCGGGTTACGCCACGGCAGGTTGTCCGGTGCAGGCCGCAACGGCCCTCACCTGGCAACGCTAGCCCCGCCTGTCAAGTTCATACGGATACCGCTCCGTGCAATGTGGTGACCTGTCCCCCGGATCGGCCCAGGGAACGCGTCGGGGGCATCTGTACTTTGCCCTTGCGGACCCTCTGCTGGGATGCCGATTGTCACATGAGGGGTGAGAGAGTCGTGACGATGTCACCAGGTAGAACCGCCGACCGAGGCTCAGGCAATGTTCGACGGCCCCTTCACGCCCTGTGCGGTGTCGAGGCACGGTCACCCAGACTAGACCTGAGGACTGCCACTGCCTCGACACGGGAACTGACAACTCTGGCGTGCTGACGTGCTACGCGGTGAGGCCCTGCGGCGGACCGGTCATTCCGGGTGGCACGGTGGTTGCGTGATAGTGGCCAGGGACACGCTGGTGCCTGGTTACGGCACCTTCTCCGGAGAGCACGGACCGGCTGTCCGACGATTGCAGGAGGTGTGCGGCGTGTACATCGGCGTCGGGGCAGTCACGCTCATCTTGGTGATCGTGCTGCTCATCCTCCTGTTTTAGCGCTGCTCGCTGTCCCCCGAAACGTGCAGCGCCGGCGAGGCATCCCGCCACGTTGGGGGGATGATGACGGAACTGGTTGAAAGGAGACGCGACATGTACATCGGTGGTGGTATCGTCACTCTTCTGCTGATCATTTTGCTGCTTATCCTTATCTTTTAGGATCAATCGCAGCCACGAAGTTGGGCCAGGAGCGCGTAACTTAACGCGCTCCCAGCCCAACTCTATTTTCACCATCCGGTGCTCGGCACGCCGCCGAAGGATACCGTCCGGGGCCGGACTTCCACGGTATGAGAAGGCCGCGTGCGATTCTTCGCCGTGGATTGAAGCAGCGGGAATGCCGGAGTGGCGATGTACGGGGCATCTCTCTGCGTGCTCGGTCCGCTTCAGCGATAAACGCGGACCAGAATGTCGGTCGGCTTGGAGCCGTTGGTCGCCGTCTGGTCCTGCGGGCAGGCAGAGATGGCGACGAGGGTGTCGGTGAGGGCGAGCAGAAGCACGTAGTCGTTTCGCTCGGAGAGCGGTTCTCGGATCTCCAGTTCCCCGCGCTGCCGGATGGCCACGTTCATGAACCAGTTGATGGGATCAGGTACCTGATCGTCGCTCACGCCGTGCTCGGCTAGTGCCCCAGCCAGTGCTTCCCGGCAGTTGGCATGCCCTTCAAGCCCGAAGTCGTCCGCGTAGCGCTTCGGGTCGCAGGCTGCATAGAGCATGTCATGCCGACCGACCGTATCCTCGACGATCTCGAAAAGCGGGGTTCGCCGGTTGGACAGCAGCTTCATCCCCGTTTGAAGCATGATCGATCCACCACTGCTCCGCGTGGTGGCCGTGGAGAGGTGCTCGGACCGATCATGGGTAAAGGCGACGAAATCGGCTACCTGCTTGCCCTGTACATCGGTGATTTGCAGATACTGCCCCGCTTTCACCTCAGTCGCGTAGGCTTGTCCTGGCTTGATCTGGCGCGCCTTGACGGCCATTCGGCCCTGCAAGGTCTGACTCATGCGGCTGCTCCGAGCGCTGTCGAACGGAACGGCACCCGGTCAGTGCCGCCGGACGGGAGGCACCCATTGTCGCAAAGCGCGCCCGCTTGGTTCAACGCGCCCGCTCCGGTCCGCGGTGGGCGTTTCCTTGGAGCGCCCGGGACGCTCCCATTGCGCCACCAACTTCTGACTCCCCGCTGAATTGGCCGCCAGGGGCCGAGTGGACCGAGCAC
>JALYMD010000236.1 GCA_030773875.1 Chloroflexota bacterium
TGGGATCCCGTCCCGGATGCCTCTTCCCGCGAGCAGGACAGGTCGGAGGGAAGCATCTGCATATGCTTGATCTTGCGCAGATTCAGCAGGACGTCAATGCGCGGAGGGACGCATTCCTCGAAACGCTGTTCCGGCTCCTCCGCCAGCCGTCGATCAGCACGCAGGGTGTCGGCGTGGACGAATGCGCCAAACTCGTCGCGACAATCCTCGACGAGCATGGCGTCGCGTCACGGATCATGCCGACCGACGGCTTGCCGGTCGTCTACGGCGAGCGGATCGTTGGCCATGATGCCAACACGATCCTGATCTACGGCCACTACGATGTCCAGCCGCCCGAGCCATATGAGGAGTGGATCAGCCTGCCGTTTGAGCCGACGATCCGTGACGGGCGCATCTATGCCCGGGGCGTCGGCGACAACAAGGGGCAGTTCCTCGCCCACATCCTGGCGATCAAGGTGCTCGACGATCTCGGCCAGCTCCCGCGGGTCAACATCAAGTTCCTCCTGGAAGGCGAAGAGGAGAGTTCGAGCCCGAATCTGCCCGCCTTCGTCGAGCGCAACCGGGACCTGCTCGCGGCCGATCTCCTCTACGCCGCCGATGGCCCCATGCATCCGTCGAACCGGCCGATCGTGTTCTTTGGGCTGCGCGGCAATCTCAAGATGGAACTCGTCGCAACCGGAGCGATCCGGGACCTCCACTCCGGAAACTTCGGCGGTCCCGCTCCGAATCCGATCTGGAAGCTCGTCGATTTGCTCGGCACGATGCGCTTGCCCGATGAGCGGGTCGCGATCGAAGGCTTCTACGAGAAGGTCCTCCCACCCTCGGACTACGAGCGGGAGGTGATGGCAAAGGTGCCGTTCGACGAGCAGGCAGTGAAGGACTATCTCGGCATCGAGAAATTCGCCGGGCCGTCCGACCTGTCCTACTACGAGAAGACGATGTTCCAGCCGACGCTGAACGTCTCGGGGATCGCGGGCGGCTACGCGGGCAAGGGCGCCAAGTCGGTCATCCCGTCGAAGGCCATTCTGAAGCTTGAGACGCGGATGGTGCCGGACCAGAGCCCCGACGAGATCTTCGCCAAGATCGAGCGACATGTCCGCCGTTACGCGCCCGATATCACCATCCGTAAGCTCGCTGGGACCCATCCCTCGAAGACCTCACCGGAGCTGCCGGTCTCCCAGATGGTCGTCCAGGCGATTACCGACGCCTGGGGCACTGCGCCCGTGGTGATGCCGCTGATCGGCGGGTCGAGTCCGAACTATCTCTTCACGAACGTGCTCGGCCTCCCAGCCGTCTGGACAACCTATGCCAATGCCGACGAGGGCAACCACGCACCCAACGAGAACATGATGATCGACGCGTTCCTCTCGGGAATTTGCGCCAGTGCAGTCGTGCTTCACCGCTTCGCCGGTATGCCACGGGCGGAGCTCTCGCAGCGCGGCGCCACGCGAAGGGAATCGTAAGGTTGGGCGCGACAGCAGCCCTTGCTGCATTTGCCACCGAGACATCGACGTCGGCGCTTCCTGACGATGTCGCCGATGCCGCCCGACGCGCGATCCTCAACACGATTGGAGTCGCCTTGGCCGGCTCGGTGGAGCCCGCCTCTCGCATTGTCACCGAGCAGGCCCGTAACAAAGGAGGAGCGACGGAGAGCGCGGTCTGGGGCGCCGGATCGTGGGCCAGCGCCCAGAACGCGGCGCTCGCCAACGGGACCGCCGCGCATGCACTCGACTTCGACGACACCAATGACTCCATGCGCGATCATCCCAGCGCCCCGATTCTCCCCGCCGTCTACGCCATCCGCGAGCGGACAGGTGCCACCCGCCGAGACGTGTCGTTTCCTTCGCGGTCGGCGTTGAGGTCACCTGCAAGCTGGGTCTCTTCACCGGGCAGGAACCCTAACCGCGGCTGGCATGTGACGGCGGCACACGGAGTGATCGGTGCCACGGCCGGGCCCGCACGCCTCGCCGGACTGACGACCACGCAGAGGCGGCACGCCGTCGGGATCGCGGCGTCGTCTGCAGGCGGCCTCCGCGGCAACTTCGGGACGATGACCAAGCCTCCGCATGTCGGCCGCGCGGCGCAATCGGCGATCGCCTCCGTTGAGC